>JAISDM010000296.1 GCA_031264885.1 Peptococcaceae bacterium
ATACATGGACGGCGCTCGTAATTGGAGATAAAAAAAGAAGCAAACACTGATATGACTCAGTTTTTGCTTCTCTTCGAATGGGTCTGCCAAAGTCCGCGCGGCGCGGCGTGGGTTAAATCCTTAGCACCCTACCACTGTCACGCTTTTCCCGTTTATATTTTCCGTCCGGATATAGAGTTTTTCCTCCCAATTCAGTCCTTTTCTTTGGTCGAATATAACCAGCCAGCCTGTGTCGCACTCAAGTGTGTCCATATAATCGCGGATTTGCGTGAGGGATTTTTCGAAAGCGGTTTCGCCGCGGCGGATTTTTAATTCTATGGGATAGCGATTGCCGCCAAAAATCACGCACAAATCCACTCTGCCTGAACCTGCCGCAAACTCGCGCAGGATTTGGCCGCCGCTGTTTATCACGCGCTGTAAAAATGCCTGCGTGATAAGATGTGGCGCAGCTTCCTTGTACTCGAACCGCTCCGCCCAAATCTCGGAGTTGTCCCGCCAGAATTCCTGGAAATCTCTGAGCAGGCTGTCCAGGTCCAACTTTCCATCTTTAATGTATTTGGGCGTGTCGTAAGGGTAGACTTTCGATTTTAAATCCGTCTGGGCTTTTAATGTCAGGGCCCGGACAATGATTTCGCCGTAAATGGGGTTCGCGGGCTCCATCTGACCGTCAGTGATTCGAACCAGGCCCAAATCACTGACATAGGAAAAATCGTCCGACAGATAGTCAAGGCTGTATACGTCCCCGGTAAGGATTGGCTCAAGGGCTGTCCTCACCCTGGGCTCGTTTAATCTGGCGAGGAGTGAGTCAATGTGCGTGTCCCTGCGCGTCACGACAGTCTGGATGGCGGATTCTACTATATTTGCGGTAATGTCCACAGTTGCGTCACCGCCGGATATTACGTCCACACATTCGGCGGCGATGGCATTGACCAGCCACGGCTGCCCCTGTGTTTGCTCCCATACCAATTCGATGGACTCCGGCGAAAACACTTGGCCGGTATCCGCGATATGCTGTCCATACAGGAACGCAATGTCGGTTTTGGAGAAATTCGCAAGGGTCAATGACTTTTTGGCGATATTAAAAGGACTGGCCGACCCCAAACTGGACTTCCCTTTGGCGTATTCGCCGCGATAATCCCTGATGTTTTGCGTTCCGGCTAAAGCAACAGAGTGGACGAATGGCGTAATGTCCCTGCTTACATACCCCTTGCGCAATTGGCGGAGGAATTGGATCAATGTCCCGCCGCTCAGGCAGTCTGATTCATCAAACAGCAGTACCAGCGGCTTTTTGAGCCGGGCGCAAATCTTGCGGAGAGCCTTTTCAAGGAGAATGGCATAGTAACTTTCGCCTTCTTTTTCTGTTATGTGGCCGGGTTGGACTTCCGAAGCAAAATCAGAAAGCGCGATGGCGTCTTCCACCACTCCAACAATTTGCACGACGCCGTCTTTGGGGTCGTCTATCCCCTCCAAGCTTTCCAGGGAGCAATATAACGCGCGGTAATCCCCTGAGTCATTGACGCGCTTGGCGAGATCCAGAAGCATTGTTGTTTTTCCTGATTGCCGCGCCGCGTGTACGACGAAATACTGCCGTTCTTCGATAAGGCGCGTGATTTCATCACGCAGGTTCCTGCCCGGGTCTACCATATAGTGATATTGAGGGCTGCAGGGGCCGGAAACATTGAAAAATCTCTTCATTGGCAGTTCCTCACAAGTATACGTAATTGTTTCATGCTGTCCTATTCGACATTGGCCCGGAAGAGTTTGCCTTATGTGATGTCATGCGCTAAACTCCAAATTAAAATACTCGAAATCTATTAGCGAACGCTGAATTTGTTCCATGGGGTATTTTAACCCCTTTATTTTTTGCACGCCGTTGATCACACTTTCTCTTGATTTGTTTTCCAAATGTTTATAAGCATAAATAGCCGTCGTCAACAACTCCAGTTCTGATGGAGATCGGCCCTTAAAATGTTCAATTAACGCATCTATCTGATCTAACTGTTTCTTGGTTAGTTTTTCAGGTTCTATCGTAAAGTTTTTTTCATTAATACTCATTAGATGCGAACGACCGGAATAATCAAACTCAATCACACCATCTGTACTCAAAAATATAGTGGCCGTGTCTAAAGCTTCGCTATAAGGTCCATAAAAATGCAGTCCGTAATCATAACCTAAATCAACGCCTTTTTGCTCAATTAAAAAAACTGTTTTCTGCAAAGCTTTTTTACCAGGTTTTTCGCCCCATATATCGTTGATTTTTTTAATTATATAGGCTGCGTTATTTGAAATATCTGTCATCAGTTATCATCTCCTTCTTTCAACAGTTCGCTGACGATTCTCCTCGCGTTTGCGGCAGACGGTTTGTCAACATAAAGTCTTCGAATCCTGATAGGTTTAATGAGACTTCCCAGCAGTATGGACTCGGAAGAAATACTTGACGGGGTTTCTTGGTAGCTGACCAGTATGGGAATTCCTTTGCCGCTGCTTGCGTCGTATTCTTCCATTACGGGGATTTTGTGCAACAATTTATCGGCGGTGTCTTCGAGTATATCACAGTCCAGTTTTTCTTTCAATTCCTTCTTGATGAGATAATATAAGTGGGAATCACTCCCTCGATTACTGTGCGCAACCGTCTCATAAACACATGACATTACCACTCGATTCAGAAATTCTTTTGCCGAAACAGCAGACCCTTGAATTTCTTTGATTTTATCAAGAACCATTAGATCATCCCATTTTAAGTATTCATATACATTGTCGGGATATTTCGAATCAGGTAATATATGTAAAATATTATCAACAAGAAGTTTGTCCAAATATCGCCTGGTCTTATGGAAATAGACCTGGATAAACATGAAATATCTGGCAATAACAAACTCTTCAAATACATGAACGCCGCCTCTCTCAATAGCCAATTGCATAATATTATCGTTTGGCTTAACGTAAACCGTTAAGGAAGACAGCAGTCTGTTAAGATCATATTTCCCATAATTGACACCGCAATAATATGAATCTCTTAATAAATAATCCATTTTATCGCAATCAAGCTCACTGTCCATAAAAGTTTTCAGGAATTTATAATCAGGTATTATGTAGCTGGAATTTAATTCCGGATTTTTCTCTCCATAGATTAACCATAGTAATTCCGGCGTTATCGCATAATCTTCATTTACGTGATATCTTTGCCGAAAATTTTCCCCGATATCCTTGATATATTGTGAAATCTCTGTTTCATAAATGATTTTTTTAGTAAAATCCTCGTGCTCTGCGTCGCCGTCAAAAAGTGCTTCCGAACCGTGAGAGAATGGGGCATGACCAAGGTCGTGTATCAACGCTGCTAATCTTAATAGTTGTTTGTACCACTCTTTGCGTGTGTTATCAAAAAGATCACGCCCTTGAATCGTTCTATAGTTATCTAACGCCGATGTAAAAGCCTTTGTCACTAGATGCATTACGCCTAACGAATGCCCGAAACGTGTATGCTCCGCACCGGGATAGACTAAATATGTGGTAGCCAACTGTTTGATATTACGTAATCTTTGAAACGGCGGAGAATCAATGATTCTCAATTCAAGGTCGCTTACCTCAATAAATCCGTGAATCGGATCTCGAAATTGATATGACATCGCGCGTCACCCCATTATCAATATAGTTTTACTGCTTCAATCCAGTCAATAAGTCCTAAGCTTCCGCCTGGGCCTTCGGCAGGACAAAGGCGACTTTGGTGCCCGCGTCCTTGCGGCTGGTGACCTCCACGTAGCCGCCGTGGCGGTCCACCGTCCATTTGGCGATGGATAAGCCCAGGCCGGCGCCGCCGGTTTGGCGCGCGCGGGACTCGTCCGAGCGAAAGAAACGGTCGAATATATGGGGAATGTCTTCGGCGGGTATGCCGATGCCCTGGTCGGTGACGCTGAGACGTATCCAACCGTCCTCGCGAGAGGCGGCCAGGCGGATGCGCGCCCCGGAAGGCGTATACTTGATGGCGTTGTCTACGAGGATGCGAAGGGCTTGCTTCAGCAGCTGGGCGTCGCCCACCGCCCACAGTTCCAGGCCGATGTCTGAGGTAAAGATGTGATCGCTGTCAATGACTTGGGTATCGCGAAACACTTCCTGGGCTAAGACGCCCAGGTCCAATGTGTCCAAATTCAGCACGATGGAATTGTTGTCGCCTCTGGCCAGGAAGAGCAGACTCTCCACCAGGACCTGCATGCCCTGCGCCTCGGCTTTGATGGCGTCGATGGACTCCTGGAGAGCGGCCGCGTCCGTCTTGCCCCAGCGATCCAGCAGGTTGACGTAACCCTGGATCACCGCGATGGGTGTCCGCAGTTCATGAGAAGCGTCCGAGACAAAGCGGGACTGGGACTGGTACGCGGCGTCCAGCCTGTCCAACATGCCATTGATGGCTTGCGCCAGCCCTTGCAGTTCCTGGCGTTCGCCCACGATGGAAAGCCGGGTGTCCAGCCTCTTGGCGGTGATGGTGTTGAGGGTTTGGATGGCGCCGCTTAATTCCAGCTTCTGGGACGCCAGTTTTTGAGATGACGGAGGGGCTGCCGCAACGGCGGGCACGGCTGCGGCCACGGCCACGGCGGGGTTGGCGCCAATGGCCTGAGCCGTCCACGCCAGTTCTTGAATAGGCAGCAGGGTTCTTCGAATGGAATTGAGCATCCCCCAGAATCCGGTGATCAGGAAGACCGCCTCCACGGTCAAAAGCGCGCCCATAGCCAGGTTCAGCAGCTGGATGCTCAGGGCGAGAGGGAATGTTAGTCTGAGATAAGTTTCGGCGGTGTCGGGGGGCATGGCCAAGGTATAGAAGATGTTGGTTCCGGAGTCCGGATAAGAGACTTGAACAGTGCGCAGCACATTGGGAACAGGGAGGGACTGATCCAGCTCGTTTATGCTGATTCTGTAACCGCTCCGGGCGTCTGTCCGGTATTCCGCCAGGAACCCGTCCGCCTCCGCGGCGCTCAGAACCGTTTCGGCCGGTAAGGTGTACAGTCGGGCCGCCTTGGTCTCGATGCCGGCGATGACATAAGCCGAAAAAAGCGCCAGCGCCAGAATATCCACTGCCAGCAGCGTCAGAAGCATACGCAGGAACTGACGGATCGCCAGACGCAGCGCCAGAGATTTGGAACGCTTGCGGGTTTTGGGCGGGAGTGGATTGGACGCCGGCGCCGGCGCCGGAATCGGGGCTGTGGGAGCCGCCGCGGCCGGATGGCGGCCGCTCATGGGTTTTCCTCATTCCGGATCACATATCCCACCCCGCGGATGGTGTGAATATATTTCACATTGTAAGCGTTGTCGATTTTGCTGCGCAGGAACCGGATGTACACGCCGACCACGTTGCTTTCCCCCTCATATTCGTAGCCCCAGATGTGCTGAAGCAAAGTGTCGTGCGTCAGGACGACGCCTTTGTTCTCCAGGAGGTATTGCAGCAAATCAAATTCCCGTTTGGTCAGATCCAGGGGCGTACCGTCAAACAAAGCGGTGCGGCTCGCGTTGTCCAGGCGCAGTCTGCCCACGCTGAGCTCCTCCCCGAATCCCGCCGCTCCCTGACTGGTTCGCAGAGCGGAACGGATTCTGGCCAGAAGTTCCTCAATGGCAAAAGGCTTGGTAATATAATCATTCGCGCCGCTGTCCAGCCCGGTGACCTTGTCAACCACAGAATCACGGGCTGTCAGCATCAGCACCGGGATGGAGACGCCGCCGCGCCGCATCCGGCGCAGCACTTCCATCCCGTTGAGCTCCGGCAGCATCACATCCAGAAGCAGCAGGTCGAAGGTTTCTGTCTCTAACAGCGCCAGACCTTCCCGTCCGTCCCCGGCCTTGACTACGGAATAGCCTTCATAGGATAATTCCAGTTCCACAAACCGGGCCAGTTTTTCCTCATCTTCAATGAGGAGAATCCGTTCTTTCATTCTGAACTCCCAAGTTTTTATTTCTGCTGCTGGTTGGGATGGACGATTTCCTGCTTGAAGTTGTCCGCGGCGTCGGCGGCCGCGTCCATCACATGGTTGACGCCGAATTTTTCCACATCCTTACCCCGGAAGCGGTAGCGGCAGCCGCAAAACAGCCCGATGACCAGCAGTGGGACGCTGACCCAGAAGAAGAATATCAGCGCCAGAATCAGAAACAGGACGGGCATGGAAACAACGGAGTTCTCCTGGCGCCAGACCTCAAAGATATTGGCGCAGCTTTTCTGGACGAGCCTGCCGCACCAGCAGAAGAAGCGGCCCAGCGCCTGCCCGAATCCGTCCTTTTTCCGGCCGTCTGGCCCGGCGCCCGCCGGGTTCAGAGCGGCGGCCGCGGACGCGCTCCCTTTGGAATTATAATACCCGCCGTTCTCGGGGGGCGCCGTTTTCCCCTGCTTTTCCAAATAGATCAGCGCTTCCAGCAAATCGTCGCCGCTGGCGTCCAGCGCTTCCTTGGCCTCCTCATAAGAAACCTGCGCGCGGTCTTTCAATTTATCCACCATTTCGAGTGTCGCCATGATCGTCACTCTCCTTTCACGATTCATCCTAACATCGGAAGATTTAATTCAGATTGAGAGTGCGTTAAAATTTCATTAAAATTCAATTTTGTTTTAAAAAAACTCCTATTTTTGTTCCACTTATAGTATAATTCAAAATATAATATATTTAACTTATATTCACATATTCCGCGCTGACCCAGGCTTCCATCCCATAATCCACGAAGCGCACGTGATACCATTCGTTTTGCGCTTCGATGATTTCCGCGATTTCACCCGGCAGCAAAATCCCCACTTTCCCGTAATCGGTTCCGGGGCCTCTGCGCAGATTCACATTGCTGTGTTCCGGTTTAACGCTGATGTGTTTGCCGATCAGGGAGCCGGAGGCCGCGGGCGCCGTGGTGGTGGGAGCGGACGCCGGCGCCGGGGTCGGCGTCGGAACCGGCGCGGCGGCCGGATCCGACGGGGCGGACGGGTCGGACGGGGCAGGCGCGGATGTGGGCGCCGGAACCGCCGCCGGTACGGTTTCGCCGACGGTATCCAGCGTAATGGTGATCGGCGCCTGAATGCTGACGAAGACCACCGTGCCGCCCAGGTACTCACTGACGAAGCGCAGCGGAACCATCAGCCGGCCGTTCACCAGCTGCGGCGCTTTTTCTAAAGTGACAAAATTGCCGTCCACTTTGGCCAGCACGGATTTAGGCCACAGCGTGATTTCCTTGCCGCCCAGTTTGATGGTTCCCGTGGATTTGGCGGAATCGTAGCTTACCTCCGCGCCCAGTCCCTCCGCCACGAAGCGCAATGGAACCATGGTCAGATTCCCGTCCAGGTAGGGTTCGGCGTCCAGAGTCAGGGGAGTTCCGTTGAGCAGAGCGTTTTTGCTGCCGATGGTTAACTGAACGACCTTCCTGCTGCTGACAGGCGCGGGGGTAGGGGTGGGGATGGGCGAAACAGCCGGAATGGTGGGCATAGGGGTCGGACTCGTCACAACGGAACTGGATCCGCCGGATCCGGCTCTGATCTCAAAAGACTGGCTGCTGACCAGTTGAGTGCCTTTGAGGGCCATAATGTCCATCCGGTGCAGCGCCGGGCCCGGATTGACAATCCCCGCGGCCGGGTCTATGGTAATGGTAACGTCGGAAGTCGGCCGGATGTTATCCGGACAGGTCAGAATTATTTCCCACTTCTGGGGTACGGTTAAAACGCCTTTGCTGACGGTCCCGTTTACCCGGACGTTCTCCGGGCTGATGGCGGCGGGAATCTGGGAGCCGCTGGGGAATGTGAGTACGTAGCCGGACATGAAGGTATTGGTGATATCGTCCACCGTATTGGCTTGAATCCTTATGGTATATCCGGCGACGCTTCCCGCGGTATTCGGGGTCGGAATGACTTCCGGATCCCTGGACGCCTGATAAATCATCCCGGTCTCGGGAACATAGAAACTGTTGGACGTCACCGGATAGGTATCCACGGAAGTCCATACGTTTAAGGTGACATCCTGCAAGGCCATGTTCGCCTCAATCCCGGCCTGAGCCGTAAAGACCGCCGTCACTTCCCCGCCTGCCGGGACAGAAAGACCCCAGGGCAGCAGAATATACACCCGGTCGCCCGCTACCGTCACCAGATCCGCCTGCCGTTGATTGACCGTCACCGCGGCGCTGTTGATATTTGAGGGTAAAATAACGTTATAGGGAAAGGTTATATAAATATAGTCGCTGCCTCCGACAAGCATCCCCTTGGCGGAGGTCCGGAAAGTGACTGTCCATTGCTGATTCCTGTATCCCACGGCGTCCTGCAGGGTTACACTGGCCTTGCTGACCGTGTCCGAGGCCGCGTAGTCCGAGATATAAAAAGAGTCTGTCTGCGCGCGGATCTGATCCTTCGCGGTATACACCGTCAGGTAATAATACCCGGACTGACTGGGATTGGTCACCGCCAAATCGCTGATGTTCAGCCGGACGGTCTGTCCGGCCGCTATATTCATACCAATGGGAGTCAAAATACTCAGCGTTCTTCTGGTAAAATCGATCCCGGGCGTTACCTGGCCGTTCACGGAAATATGCCCCGCCCGGATCTGGCTGTTGATGGGATATCCGTCCGGAAACACCACATAAATGAGATCTTTGCCGCCGTTCAACTCCTGGGTGGTTATGAAAGAAATCTCATATTGAGCCGGACGGCCTGTGACATCGTCGGAAATCCGCACCTGTACATTTGAGACGGCCGTTTCGGCCGCGGGCAGACTTACGGGCGCCCATACCAGCAAGCCTATCCAAATCAAGCCCAGGCTTATGATTTTTTTCATAAAACTTCCCCTCCTCCGATCGAACAATCATTTGTTTGTCCATCATTATATCATCAGAAATACTGCTTGTTCCAGCAGTTTTTTGTGACAAATTCCATTAAGGATTTTAATGAATTTTTAATGAGTTTTAATGAGTTTTAATGGCCTGAATATAAAATCTGGAGGTGACCATCAATGAAAGTCCTGCTGGCCGGGAATAAGTCCGGCGAAGCGTCCGTCTTACAAGCGCCTTTAACCCAATGGGGCTATGATGTGGTATTGGCGTCCGATCCTCAGGACGTCATGGAAAAACTCAATCTGGACAAAGAAATTCGTATGGTATTGCTGGATTCGGATCTGCCGGAGCAAAGCGCGCGGTCGCTGGTCAGCCAGATCAAGAACCGGGACATGGAGTTCTCCGTCTATACATTGCTTCTCACCGAAACAAACGACAGGGATCATATTTCAAGCGCTCTGGACATCGGCGTGGACGATTATGTGGTGAAACCCTGCCAGCCCGACGAGCTTTACGCCCGGATGAAAATGGGGCAGCTGGCGATTTTGAGGCGTTCCCAATTATTCAGCCTGGCTTCCGACGACATCACAACCGGGCTTTTGAACAAACGCGCCTTCATGAGCCGGCTGGGACAGGAGCTGAGCCGGTCCAAACGCACACTGTCCACCTTCTCTTTGGCCATGGTCACAGTCAACAATCTGGCTTCCATAGACCATGACCACGGAATGTGGGCCAAAAATCAGGTTCTGAAAGAATTGGCCTTCTTTTTGACAAACGGGCTGCGGGTGTACGATTTTGCCGGACGTTCGGAAAGCGACGTATTCTTGCTTGGAATCTGCGATGTAGAACAAAAAAACGCCATGGAAATCCTTCAGCGCATTCATCAGTCTATTCAAGATTTGTCCATTCAAATTTTAAGCATCCAAACCCGGCTGGCGGTTAATATGGGAGTCACCATGGCGCTGCCCCCTTTCGAGGACACCATCGGATCCATATTGAACCGCTGCGTTCAGGCGCTGGATATCGCCCAAAAGCGGGAAGAAAGCTTCGCGGCCCTGACATTGCCGGTCGGCGGCCCAATCGCCTTACCCTAGCAGGTAGCTCATGACCGACAGCAAAACCAGCCCCGGCGCTCCCAACAGCCCCACGCCCGCCACGCTGACCGGATTCACAGGCAATTGAAACCCGATCCAGCGGCCCAGGGCGTTCAGCACGAGCAAAACCAGCAGCCCGGCGCCGCAGCGAACCATGAACCGGGCGACAGCCTTCACAGGCCCCAATACCAGCCGCGTTACAGTCAACAGTATGATCAGCAGCAATACACCCGCCAAGATGACGCCAGCCTCCATTTCCACAGCGCAACCCCCCTTTTTTTAACCTGCCCGGGCGGCGTCCAGCCGCCCGGATTCCGGTGTAAGGGCGGCTGGACGCCGCCCGAACCCGTATTGCGCCTGCCACAAGGCATCCCCTATCCCGTAGGGGCGGCATCCTGCCGCCCGGACCCGTATTGCGCCTGCCACAAAGTATCCCCTATCCCGTAGGGGCGGCATCCTGCCGCCCGAACCCGTCATTCCCGTCATTCCGGCGGCCCATCCCCGTCATTCCGGCTTTATGCCGGAATCCAGGTTTCTTGGTTTGTCATTCTTGGATTCCGGGCGTGACCTGATATTCTTTTTTGGCTTGCCGGATATAATACGAATATTGAACCTCCGCCGCCGCCAATACATGGATGGCGTGATCCACCAACTGGGGCTCCTTCGCCTCATTAAACATAGCGTGCGCCTGCTGCCATTCGCGGCGGGCGTTTTCGGTCAGCTGAAGCAAATCCGGCCTGAGAGCGCCAGGCGCGGACGCGCCCGCGGCTTCCGGCAATTTGACCGGCGGCGTCCCTGAGACCATCCGCGGTATCATCATCATCCAGTGGAAGAAAGCCCGGACTCGCTGGGTATCAGGCTTTTTGCTCAACATAGCCATGTAGCCATCCCCGCTTTCGCCTTTTTCATTATTATATCCGTCAAAGGCAAAAATATTCCGGATTTGTCCGCCCTATTTCAGTCCATCTCGCGCCTGCCTTGCATGGCCTGGGACAGCGTGGCCGTGTCCGCGTGTTCCAGATTGCTGCCTACGGGAATGCCGTGAGCGATCCGGGTCACACGGATCCCCATGGGCCGGATCAGCCTGGACAGGTACAAAGCCGTGGTTTCGCCCTCCACATCCGGATCCGTCGCCAAAATAACCTCCCGGACGCGGGTCGCGGCAAGGCGGTTCAGCAATTCCTGAATCCTTAGGTCTCCGGGATCCTTGCCCTCCATTGGAGAGATGGCCCCGTGCAGAACATGGTAAGCGCCCCGGTAATCCCGGACGCGCTCGATGGACAGCAAGTCCTGAACCTCTTCGACGACACAGATCAGGCCGGTGTCCCGGGTTTCGTCCCGGCAGAAGACACAGGGCGATTCGTCTGTGAGGTTATGGCAAATCGGACATTCCACAACGCGGTCCTTAGCCTCGGTTAACGCGTCCGCAAAGTCCTGCACCCGATCGCGAGGCTGTTTCAGCATATAAAAAGCCAGCCGCTGAGCCGTCTTCGGCCCGATCCCCGGCAGCCGCCCGAAATGCTCCATCAGCCGGTTCAGCACCGGGGAAAACTGATAATTCATCATCAGAACAAACCGGGCATCTTTATGTTTCCGGTAATTTTCGACATTTCCTCGCTGGAGCGTTCCTGGGATTTCTTGCAGGCGTCGTTAAACGCGGCAATCAGCAGATCCTGAATGATTTCCACATCGTCCGGGACCAGAATATCCGGATCCAGCCGCAATTCCTTCACTTCCTGCTTGCAGCTCATCACAATACGCACGGCGCCGCCCCCCGCCGTGGATTCAACCAAAACATCCCCCAACTGTTCCTGAAGCTGACCCATATCCGCCTGCATCTTCTGAACCTGCTTCATCATCTTGTTCATATTGCCCATGCCGCCCATATTGCCCATTTTGCCGCCATACGCCATACTCGCTCACTCCTTTTTGATCGTCACCATATCCGGGCCCAGCAGATCTATCGCTTTTTGGACAGGATCCGGGGCGCGTTCTTTTTTCTCGTCTTCCATCAGGCACCGAACCTGAATCGGCCGGCCCAGATACTGAGTCAAAATTTCTTCAAGCAGCTTTTTATTATCCGGCAGTTCGGTCTGTTCCTTGTGAAAAAGATACCCGCCTTTAAAAACCAGCCAAAACGTCCCATCCGTCTCCCTGCTTTCCGTGATCGCGGTCAAAAACGCGTGCAGGGTTTTTTTGCGTTCCCGAACCCGGTCCAATACTTCGGCCCATTCCGATGGGGACAGCGCCGCCGCGGCGGCCTCCGGCGGAGCGGCCTCCGGCTTCGGCCCGGGCGTTTCTCCATTCGTCATTCCGGGCTTGACCCGGAATCCAGGTTCCGTCTTTCCGGCCTCCGGCTTCGGCCCGGGCGTTTCTCCGTCCGTCATTCCGGGCTTGACCCGGAATCCAGGTTCCGCCTTTTCGGCCTCCGGCGTCGGCCCGGGCGGTTCTCCGTCCGTCATTCCGGGCTTGACCCGGACTCCAGGTTCCGTCTTTCCGGCCTCCGGCTTCGGCCCGGGCGTTTCTCCATTCGTCATTCCGGGCGTGACCCGGAATCCAGGTTCCGTCTTTCCGGCCTCCGGCTTCGGCCTGGGCGTTTCTCCATCCGTCATTCCGGGCTTGACCCGGAATCCAGGTTCCGTCTTTTCGGCCTCCGGTTTTCGCTCGGGCGCCGCTTTCGGCTGAAGGCCGATCATCAATTCTACCAGCAGAGATTCCAGCATGAACCGGACATTGCCGCGCCAGCGCACATCCGATTCCGCCTCAGACAGGCGGCCGATCACCCGCTGCATCGCTTCCAGCTTAAACCGGTGAGACTGGGTCAGCATTCGATCCCGGTCTTCGCCCACGGCCGCCACCAGTTCCGTTTGATCCCCGCAGATTTTGAGCATCATCAGGTTTCTGAAATATTCCATGACGTCTTTCAAAATTTGCATAGGCTCGACGCTTTCCTCAATCAAGGCGTTCACCTGAGTCAGAAGCGCGTCCCCGCGGTTGTCCGCCATAGCGCCGGCTATTTCGCCCAAAACCTCCTGGCGCGCCAGCCCCAAAATGTGATACACCGTCTGAGCGGTGAGCACGGACTGATCCAGGCTGACACATTGATCCAGCAGACTGATGGCGTCCCGCAGACTGCCGTCCGCTTTTTTCGCGATCAGCGCCGCCGCCGCCCGCTCCAGATCCAGCTTCATGGAAGCGGCAATGCTCTGCAGATGTTCCTCGATGACCGACAGAGGGATCCTGCGGAAATCGAAGCGCTGACAGCGGGACAGAATCGTGGCCGGCAGTTTGTGGGCTTCCGTGGTGGCCAGAATAAATATCACATGGGACGGCGGTTCCTCCAACGTTTTCAAAAGCGCGTTAAAGGCTTCCGTGGTCAGCATATGGACTTCGTCTATGATGTATACCTTGTATTTTCCATGAACAGGAATAAAATTGATTTTTTCCTTTAATTCCCGGATTTCCTCAATCCCGCGGTTGCTGGCGGCGTCAATCTCCAGCACATCCATAGAGTTCCCCGAGGCGATGGCCAGACAGCTTTCACATTGGCCGCACGGCTGCCCGTCATTCAGGGCATGGCAATTGACCGCCTTGGCCAGTATTTTGGCGGTGCTGGTCTTTCCCGTACCCCTGGTACCGGAAAAAAGATAAGCGTGGCCGATTTTATCTTGAGCCAGAGCGCTTTGCAAAGTTTTGCTGATGTGTTCCTGCCCGATCAAGCCGCGGAAGTCCTGCGGCCTCCAGGCGCGGTACAACGCTTGATATGCCATAGCATTCCTTCCATTTAAAAAATTCGACCTGTAAAATTGGGTGCATCCGTTCTTCATCATTGCGGGTCGCGTCCCGTCATTCCGGCATAAAGCCGGAATGACGGGGATAAGCGTGTACCCAATTTTACAGGTCGAAAAAAAATTAGGCCGTACACCTGTCTTTGAAAATAACTTTCCGGGCGTTACCTTGACAGCCAGCTCAAGCCAGGCGCCCCCGCGGCACACGAAAGGATTCGCTTACTGCTGCTTCCTTCCGGATCTGACAGGGTTCACAAAGCTTCGTTGCGCGGGACCCGGCCATCAACGCCGCTTATCAAAGCCGGACCCCACAAAGTTAATCCGAGGACAGGAATTCGATCCCGCTATAGCGGATTGCGGGTACAGGGCGCCGCTGCCTCCCCATCTAGTACGGCCAAGTTTTATTATCTCACAAAATTTCTAAAAAGCAAACCTGTTTTTTGAAGGGCCTGCGACTCCATCCCGAATCGCGCAATCTCGCGGGCTGACACTCAGCATTGATTTGCCGCGCAGGAAATACGCGATATAATACGCCGCTCCTTTCATTCTTTGCCCATATCTTTCATCATAGCGACCAGGCGCATTTTCACGCCGGACGGTATGGCGCGGGTCAGATTGTTCACAAGTCCCGGCACTATGACGGCTTTGTTCCGGGTCAGCTTATGATAGGCATACTCGGCTACCGCCTGCGGTTCCGCGGACATAGGCGGCGTCCGTATCCCCTCCTTGTCAAAAAATCCGGTCTTCGTACTGTTGGGGCAAAGGGCGCAGACATCCACGCCCCGCCTCCTTGCCTCATAACGGATGGCGCGGCTGTAGCTCAGCACGAAAGCCTTGCTGGCAAAATAGGTGGAGTTGTACGGGCCCGGCTGAAAGGCGGCGACTGAGGCTATGTTGAGTATCTTGCCGCTGCCCCGCCGGTACATTTCCGGCAGGTACAGCTTGCACAGCTGCACCAACGCGATCATGTTCAGGCGCATCAGCGACTCATCGGCCTCAAAGTCGATCTCATCGGTGGCTGCCAAAAGCCCCATGCCCGCATTGTTCACCAGAATATCCACTCCGATGCCCGCGTTCGCGACCTGCCTATGCAGGGCCTTCGCGCCGCCTGGCAGGCTTAAATCCTCGACAACGGCTGTCACGGGACGCGCGAATTCCTTTTCCAGCCGTTCCTTTGCGGAGAGAAGCCGCTGCTCATGCGACCCATTGATGATGAGTTCACACCCTCTTTTGCCGAACGACCTGGCTAACTCAAAGCCGATGCCGCCGCTGCTTCCGGTAATTAAAACACGCGGCGTCTTGTCACCTCTGTCCTTATATCGCGAGAGCCGGCCGCCGTCCTTTGGGTTGGCGCGGTCCATCATAAGTCAGTTTTCGGGTTAGAAGTATAGCGGAAACCCAAAAAGGCGACGCACATGGCTGCCGCGCAGAAAGCGAAGGCCAGCCGGAAGCAGGATTCCAGAGAGCCGGTCATGTTCAGGAGCGTTCCCGCAGCCGCCATATAAAGGCAAGAGCCAAGGGAACCGGCGAAGTTAAACATACTGATGCCCGCGCCATAGTCCCTGGGATCAAGATCGCTCATGAAAAAAGGCATCAGAGAGCTTTGCGGGACGACCACGCCAATTCCGCCCAGGGCGCTGGCGGCAAGAATCACAAGAATCGGCGTGTCGGGACGCGCCAGGAGGAGCAGGAAGGTCGCGGCCAAAATGAGAAACTGCGCCAATAAAGCAATCGGGCGAAAACGTTTCTGAAATTTTGTCGAAAGAACGCGCCCGAACACCACGCCGAAAACGGCTTGCGCGAGGGTTTGCGGCATCGTTACCGTAGCGCTCACCGCCGGCGACACCCGCATGACTTGCTGAGCGTAGACGATGGCGAAGGCGGCCATAGTCGTGAAGAAAGAAGTCGTCAGCATGGACACGAGAAAACTGGAAGTGAATTTCTTGCAGCGAAATACTTTTATGGGAACGGTTGGGTTTGGATGGCGGGATTCCAGCACGACCATGAGCCAAATTCCAACGGCCGCCAACACCGCTAAGCCCAGTCCCGCCGGGCTCAGCCAGGGAAAAACACTGCCGCCCAGACTCAGCCAGGAAACCAGCGCGGAAACACCCACGATCAGCAGGACGATGCCCATCCAGTCGAATTGACCGCTTCCTGTGCCGGGCGGTTTCCTGTTAGGATAAAGCGCCAGGAAAAAAGGGAGTCCAAGGATGAAAAAAGGCAAGTAAACGATAAATACGATTTGCGTGAAGCCGCGGTTGAGCAATTGCCCGGCCGCCAGCGGTCCGGCCAGCGAGCCGATTGCCATAAAGGTGGTAAACAGCCCGAAATACTTGGGGCGTCCCGTTTCCTCCACCACATCGGAAATAACGGTGTAGAGCCCGGAGATATAGAACCCGATGCCCATATTGGAAAACGCGTAGAGCGTCATGAGCGGGGGCAGGGATTGCGTGACCAGCAAGCCCAGGCGCGAGATCGTTTGCAGGATGATCCCGAACAGGATCACGGTTTTAATGCCAAACAACTCGCTCAGTTTCCCGGTCAACGGCATTGCCAGCATCATACTGAGAGTAGCCAGGGCGTTGATCAGTGAATAATAAGCCATCCCGCCGATGGATTGCAGGACAATGGGAAGCGCGACGCCGGCGCTGTATCCCGCCGCCTGAAAACCGGCCGCGAAAAGCAGAATGGCGATCATCAACAAAGACCTTTTTCCGGAAGGCAGAGGGACTAAGGCGGTTTCTTTCGCTGTTTCCATAGGTTTGCGCCAGCCTTTCTGTTTTATCTTTTCTACAGACAAAATCAATCTGCTGGCAAGCGAATCATCAGGATTGCTCCGACGTTAACCGGACAGACATTTGACCGGAAAAAACCGGAGTATAATCCTGCGGAGCCTCCGATTCATATTGTATTATGAAAAACTGGCCCGGACAAGCGACAATTTTGTAGGTTTCCGATTCGTAATTTGGCGCCATTTGTAGGGGCGGCATTCTGCCGCCTGGGACCGTCCGAAAACGCAATAATCTTTGCACGAAACACACCATGGAAACGCACCCAAATTATTGTCGGGCTTGTCTATCCCCTGTCATTCCGGGCTTGTCCCGGAATCCAAAAATGATAAACCAAAGAACCTGGATTCTGGGACAAGCCCAGAATGACAAAAATATGGCGCCGGAATGACAAGATATGATAGTTTTCGGACAGTCTCGCCTGTCTTTGACACAGGGATATCTGAATTGCGAATCGCCGCAGCTGTAGGTTTTGCTGTTGCGTAATATGGATTTATGATATAGTAATTGTAATCAGAATCAGGAGGCGGATGTTATGTTGCTTTCCGGGGATTGCGTCGCGTTCGCGCTACGCAGGAAGTATACGCTGACCGCGCGTTTTCTTCGTGAACAGAGAATGGATTTGCGGCCGCCGCTGCTCTGCGCGGATGGCGCGTTGGTCCCGCGGCAAGTGTATATATGGGATTCGCGCCCATGGCCCGGCGTCATGCCCGCCGACTGCCTGATTCTCGGCAGCGGTTCTTTGCCGGGGGACGCGTTCCCGCCCTGCGATTGCGTCTGGCTGACTCAACCGATGACTCCCGCCTGCCTGCTCAATGAGACACAGGAGATTTTTGCCTTTTATCAAAACTGGGACGACGCGCTGCAGCGCTTGCTTTGGGCGGACGAAGACGCGGCGCAGCAAATGCTCGACATCAGCGTCCCGGTTCTGGAGAACCGTCTGAACCTGGTGGACGCGGATTTTCATTTCCTTGGCTTTGCGCAGGATCCGGCATGGCCCCAAAACAGCGGCAACGAGATGTATTATCTCACTGAAACGATCATTGAGCCGCCGCTTTTGGCGGAGATCTACGACAGTTTCCTGCGCAACCGGCAAAGCCGGGCGGTAGAATATGTTATTCTTGAGAATATGGGCGTTTCCTCAATCAGCGTCAATTTGTTCAATGGCGCTATATACATGGGGAATCTGGGGGCTGTGCCTTCTTATCGGGATT
This sequence comes from Peptococcaceae bacterium, assembly GCA_031264885.1. Lineage (GTDB taxonomy): Bacteria > Bacillota > Peptococcia > DRI-13 > UBA5745 > JAISDM01. The sequence goes on from JAISDM010000296.1 coordinate 17,655, forward strand.
TTGAAAGTCATGATTCTTTAGTGCTGACGCATTTGGCCCGTTACCTGGAAAAGGAACTGATCCGGGGCAAGCGGGCGGTTTCGTTGGCGCGACTAGGCCAGATTCAGGACGCGTTTGCGCATCTGCTGCAAGGGCATAATCCAAATGAAGAATCCTTGTCCCGCCTGTTGCGTAACAGCGGTTTTCAGACCAATGATCGCTATCATTGTCTTGTTTTGCAACTTCCGCCGAAGGCTGGAGAGGAATTGGCCGGTTATATCGGGCAGCGCCTTTTGCGGGCGAAAACCGGCGCGGCGGTTCAGGCGGAGGACGGGCTGCTGGCCATGATCATCAATGTCAGCGTGACGGAGCGGCAAAACCTGGACTGGGAGGCGGACATCCTGTCCATATTGACGGATTTGGATTTAATATGTGGCGTCAGCCGGCCGTTTACACAATTCAGCGATTGCTTCCGTCATTATAAGGAAGCGGTTCTCGCGCTGCGTTTAATGGAACTGGACGGGGGCAAGGGCTGCTGTTATTTCGCGGACTGCGCGCTCCGTCTGGCTCTTCGTCATTGTGTCGGTTCCCTTGACGCGGAGCAATACTACGGGGATGGGTTCCGTCAGCTGATCGCGCATGACGCCCACAGCCAAGTGTCTTATGTGGAGACCCTGGGGACTTATCTGGAAGAAGGCATGAACGCGCTGCGGACGGCTACGCGGCTCGATATCCGGCGCAATTCATTCCTTGCGCGATTGGATCGGATTCAGCGCCTGCTCCGGGAGGATTTGAACGATCCGCATACCCGCTTTTATCTGGAACTCTGTGTCCGGCTTTATCGGGAGGAAGGTATGCCCGGGAGCGGTGGCGGCGGCTGACGGCGGCGCGGCTGCGGGAAAGTTCTTGACGAACTGACTGCGGCCGCTTTTTTTGTAGGCCGAGACTTCGGACATTCGATATTTTTGCCCGATTTACAGCATCGCCGGGAATACATATGATACAGGAAAGGGAGCCTCCAAGATCCCTGTTGGCAAGCGCGATCCACACAAAAATAATCGGCGAAAATAAGGAGGGTGATCGAATGGCAAAGAAGAAATACCGGTTTGTGATCATTGGGACGGGGAGCCTGGCGTCTATCGCGGCCCGCTGCGTCCAGGGGAGGGATAATCTGGAGCTTGTGGGGATATGGGCCCATGAAGAAACGGATGGGCACAAAATCGGAATGGACGCGGGGCTTTTGGACGGCGATACGCCTTGCGGCGTTCTGGTTACCGGTAACGAGGAAGACTTGTGGGCGCTGAAGCCGGACGCGGCGCTGGTCGTCCTGAATTTGGACACGGATCTGGAGAAACGGGACAGAATCGTCGGCGGGTGGTACGAAAAATGCCTTTCCCGGGGAATCAATGTGGTTTCCACCAGCATCGGCACTCTGATTAACCCCGCCGCCCATCACGATCAGGCATTCGTGGCGCGTCTGGATTCGGCCGCGAAAAAAGGCGGCGCTTCCCTCTATGTCACCGGGGAGGAGCCTGGCTACGGCGAACATTTGGCCGCGCTGCTCGCGACTTGCAGCAACACCATCAAGACGATTACGACTTCGGAGATTTTTGATTACCAGACCTCGGCCAGCGGGGATTGGATGATTAATCTCTTTGGATTCGCCAAGCCCAAAGATTACGTCTGTCTGTTTGAGAAGCCCGGCTTCCTGGAGTTTTCCTGCGCCAGTCCCATCCATGATGTGGTACAGACCCTTGGGTACAAACTGGATCGCATTGAGATGGTTTACGAAAAAATCCTGACCGAAAAAGACATCCCCTGCGGCGTGGGCAGTATCCCGGCGGGCACAGTCGGCGCTGTCCGCTGGCGCCTGCTCGGCATTGTCGAAGGGAAGTCCCGGGTAATTCTGGAACATGTTAACCGCGTCGGCAGGGAGATTGCCCCTGAATGGCCTCAGGCCGCCATGCCGGGTACGATCCGGGTAAAAATTGAGGGCGATCCTAATTTGCAGCTGGATTTCAGCGTCGGGACGGCCGAACGGCCCGGGGAGCTGGCTTATGACGGCATGGTGATGACCGCCATGCGGGTGTCAAACGCCATCCCCTATGTCTGCGAGGCGCCAGCGGGCATCGTCACATTCCACGATATGCCATTGACCGTGCCGGCCAGCGCTCTCCGCAGCGAAGCCACGTATGTAGAACACACGATATACCGCGGATAGTCAACCTATACTCGCGAGTATAAGCCGGAATGGGGGGCCAACGCACAATGCGCGTAATGCGTATTGTGCGCGCGAAACGGCGGAATGAAAGGCAGGTGGAGCAATGCTTGATTTCTCAAGCGTAAAGGATAAAGTCGTCATCGTTACCGGCGCGAGCAGGGGCATTGGCGAGGCGATCGCCAGATGCTGCGCGGCGAACGGCATGAAGGTGGTCTGTGCCGCCCGGGGTATGGAGAAAGGCGAACAGCTCGCCGGGGAGATACAGGGGAACGGCGGCAGCGCCGTGTTTCGCCAAACCGACTGCGGCGACCCAGGCGCGGTGAAAGATTTGATTGAGTTTGCCGTAGATCATTTTGGCGGACTTGACGGTATTGTGAATAACGCCGGTATCGGTTTGGGCGGCTTTCCGCTGCACGAGTACGATTTGGAAGATTATGACAAGATAATGGATTTGAATCTGAAAGGCGTTTTTGCTGGTATGAAATACGCGGCAGAGGCCATGTTCAAGAGCGGATCTACAGGCGGTTTTATCATCAACGTGGCCTCCGTTGCCGGACTGCTGCCTCAGAGAGGGCAGGCCCTGTACACGGCCGCCAAATTCGCGGTGGTTGGAATGACCCGAACCGCGGCTTTGGATTATGCGCCCTATGGTGTCACCGTGAACGCAATCTGCCCCGGATACACTCTTACGTCTATGTTTGACGGGATACCTGATGAGGCCATGAATTTTTTCCTGCGAGACTGTCCCGCCGAACGCCTGGGCAAGCCCGAAGAATGTGCGTACATCGCTTTGTTCCTGGCGTCCGACATGGCCCGGTATATCAGCGGCGCGGCCATTCCGGTAGATGGCGCGCTGTCCGCCGGATCCAAAAACATGATCAACTGGAAGCATCCAGAGATTCGTTCTGCGGCAAGGCGCGTCTGATATTATTGACTGGCTGGAAAGCATCATTAAAAGAGATCGCCATTGTTGACTACGCCGCCAGCGCAGCATAACAACAGAAATATAGCGTGAGCGGAACAATCGTTCCGCTCACGCTATATTTCTGTTGTTATCCAATGACAGGAGGGGAATGGGAAAATATGGGCGCCTTTCCGGACGGTCCCGCCCGCCTTTGAACCGACACAGAATTTCCGCCGTCATTCTGGGCTTGTCCCAGAATCCAGGTTCCTTGGTTTATCATTTTTGGATTCCGGAACGAGCCCGGAATGACAAAATGTGGTATCGGAGCGCCAAATTACGAATCGCAGTTTTTCAACAGCGTTACGAGCCCGTGGACTTATACCGGCTCAGGCCGAAACGCCAGAAGGCGTAAGCCGGAACGGCGAAGAGCAGGCCCAACAACGGCGTCAGCATGTAGAACGCGCCTGTTCTCATATTCAATAGATAAAGCAGCGGATAATATTGAAACAGCGCCAGAGGTATAACGTATGTAAAGAAACGCAGCACGTTTTCGCCGTATATCGAGAAGGGATACCGCCCGAACTCCCGGCCGCCGTCGGTGAATATGTTCATGAACTCCAGCCCCTCGACGGTAAAGAACGTAACGGCCGCCCGTATCAGGAACAGGCAGAAGAAGACGGCGCTGCCGCATGAGACCATCAAAACGAGGGTCAATACCTTATCCCACGTCCACACGACGCCGCTGGCCGGGATCGCGTAACAGAATATCGCCGCGGCTTGAATGACTCTGCCCACGCGGTTGAACTCCATCTGCGACGCCAGCACCTGGAATACCACGGAGCGCGGTCTTGCCAGGGCTCTGTCAAACTGCCCGTCGCCGAGCATTCGGGGGAAAGCGTCGAATCCGCGCCCAAAACATTCCGCGAACGAGAAAGCCAGCAGCACCGACGCGAAGCACAGCAGCACCTGTTGAAAGCTGAATCC
>JAISDM010000295.1 GCA_031264885.1 Peptococcaceae bacterium
AGACCCCATGTGGACATTGAGGTATACGTGGGCGGCCGCGCCGTCAGCAGTTTTGGCGGAGACATTACGGTATCCCTGCCCTACATCCCCGAATCCGGCGCCCCGGCCAGCGACTACGACCTGCTCACGGTATACAGCGTAGACGGCGGCGGCGGTTACAGCGAGGTAAAGGGCGCCCGGTACAGCCCGGCCACAGGCGCCATGCTCTTTGCCACCCCGCATCTGAGCCGGTTCTTTATCTCCGAGTGGATCAACCCCTTCACCGATACGGCGAAGGAGGACTGGTTCTATCGGGCGGTACGGTACAGCTACGCCAACGGCTTGATCGCGGGCACGGCTGAGAATGCCTTCTCGCCCAAGTCCAATTTGACCCGCGCCATGCTGGTGACCATACTGGCCAGGGAAGCGGGGATTCCCACAGGCGATGGCAAAGGCTTATCGGTTTTGGCGTCGCAGAAAGATGAGTTTTTTCTGCCGGCGTTTACCTCCGAGGGCGAATTCGGCAAATGGGCGGCGCCTCACGGCGGGCGTCTGTTTTGCCCTTCGACATGCTGCACCACATCGTCGTGGACGATCCGCGGCTGTCCGGCGTCGTGATCAATCCCTTCGGATCGGCGCTCATTTTGAAGCGGGATCACCTGACGGCGATGGAGAACGCCGCCATCGGCATGACCCACGAGCGCGTGGAACATCCGGGGAAGCTGATTCTGGCGCGGACACACCATTCTTCGGCGCTGACCCGCGCCTTTGCCAAAGTTCTGGCCAAAAGCCCGGCGGAGATATTCGAGGCGTACATCCTCACGGCGCGGCAGGCCCACGAGAGAACGTCCCATCTGCTGTTCCTGATCGACTTTAACGGCGACCGGAAGCAGCTGTTCCCCACCGTGGCCGAGGCCGTACAGCCCTATATGAAGCCGGGAACGACTTTTGAGCTTCTGAAAGCGGACTTGGCGCTGCTGAACGCGGCAAGGAAAAAAGCGGCGCCGGCTTTCAAAAAGTAACGTAACGAATGTTGAACCATGCCCAAATTTGTCGTGACATTGGAGGAAGCGCGGATGGAATAGGCTTGAGGCTTGTTTTTACTTGTTGTTTCCCTCTGTAAAATCGCGTATAATATAGTCAAAGGGAGTTCCGCGGGGAAGAACATAACGGAATAAGCATGCCGCCATAGTCTTTAGACGGGTGAGGCGTAAAGAAGTGGATTCCGGGTCAAGCCCGGAATGACGGCCGGAGGAGAGTCTGCGGCTTGATCCGGAATAAGGAATAACGGGACACCGAAGGCGGCGGGCTAAAATATATTACATAAGGCGGGTGAGCGGGATGAATTACAGGATCAATCCAAAAACAGGCGCAAAGCTGTCGCTGTTGGGATTTGGGGCCATGCGGCTTCCGGGTCTGGCGGGCAATCCTTCGGAGATTGACGAGGCCGAGGCGATCCGGATGATCCGGTACGCCGTCGGCAATGGGGTAAATTATGTCGATACGGCGTTTACGTACAACGAGGGGGAGAGCGAGAAAATCGTCGCCAAAGCCCTCGGCGGTGCGCATGGCGAAGGGGTTTATGTCGCCACCAAGATGCCCACCATGAGGCTGCGCGAGCCTAAGGAACACAGCTATTTCCTGGACTTGTCACGCAGCCGGCTTAACCGTGACTGCATCGACTATTATCTTCTGCACGGCATGAAGGAGCGTTACTGGGACGTGGTGCGGCGCTGCGATACCATATCTTTTCTGGTCAAGAAAAAGGCCGAGGGCTTGATTCGAAATATGGGGTTTTCTTTTCACGGACAAACTTTTGATTTTTTTCGGGAGGTACTCGACGCCGGGCCGTGGGACTTCGTACAGATACAGCTGAATTATATGGACGCGGATATACAGGCGGGTGTGGAGGGGCTCAAATATGCCGCGTCCAAAGGGCTGGCCGTGATGATTATGGAGCCTTTAAAGGGCGGTAAGCTGACCGACAAAATCCCTCCCGGCATCCAGCGGTACTGGGACGCGATCGATATCAAGCGAACGCCGGCGGACTGGGGGCTCAGGTGGGTCGCGAACTTCCCGGAAGTTACGGTCGTTCTCAGCGGCATGAGTACGATGGAGCAGGTTCGGGAGAACGTCGCGATTCTGTCCGGCGCCGACGCCGGCTGCCTCAGCGGCCGGGAGCTTTCCGTCATAGCCGAAATGGCCGGCGAATACAATAAATTGATTCCTTACGCCTGCACGGCGTGTAAATATTGCAGCGCGGGATGTCCGAAGCAAATCGATATCCCGTTGGTGATCGGCATGAGAAACGAGGCCGCCGTATTTGACTGCAAGGACAAGATCACATATGAATTGAATCATCTGGTGCGCAAGCCGCCGTCTCTGTGTGTGGCGTGCGGGAAATGCGAAGAGGTATGTCCGCAGCACCTGCCCGTCGCTTCCATTATGAAGGAGACCTCCGGGATGTTTGAAGATGCCTCTCTCCAGTGGTGGAGAGAATATGTATAACGCTTCCGGTAAAAAAACGCCGAAAATCCCGCGGTTTAAGGATTTTCGGCGTTTTTATTTATGCTTTTATGGTGTTTTATCCGAAATAGCGTTTGAGCAGGCCCTCGAAGGCTTTGCCGTGGCGGGCCTCGTCTTTGCACATCTCGTGAACGGTGTCGTGGATGGCGTCATAATTGAGCTGTTTGGCCCGGGTGGCCAGATCCTTCTTGCCTTGGGTGGCGCCTCTTTCCGCGTCCACCCGCAGCTGCAGGTTGGTTTTGGTGCTGTCCGTGACCACTTCGCCCAGCAGTTCCGCGAACTTGGCGGCGTGCTCCGCTTCCTCCCAGGCGATGCGCTTGTAGGCTTCCGCGACCTCGGGATACCCTTCCCGGTCCGCCTGGCGGCTCATGGCCAAGTACATGCCCACTTCCGTACATTCGCCGGTAAAGTTTGCCTTCAAATCCTCGATGACTTGGGCATCCACGCCTTTGGCGACGCCGACTTTGTGTTCGTCGGCCCAGCCGGTGGACGCGGCTCTTTCCGTGAATTTATCGGGGGGCGCTTTACATACCGGACATTGGGCGGGAGGCGCGTCGCCTTTATGTACGTAACCGCAGACTGAACATACAAATTCTTTCATGACTGACAACTCCTTTTTCGTGATTCCGAAATTTTGATTTGTGTATCTTAATAATAATTACTAATAAGATGATTGTCAAGGATAACTTTCCCCCACCTGCGAACAGTGACATTCGCAGGTGGGGGATTTACGTCTGTCAGGGACGGGCGGCAGAATGCCGCCCCTACAGGCGCGTTGTTCCCGGGACCGTTCGAAAACGATCATATTTTGTCATTCTGGGCTTGTCCCGGAATCCAGGTTCCTTGGTCTATCGTTTTTGGATTCCGGGACAAGCCCGGAATGACGGGATGGAGCGCCGGAATGGCGGGAAGGGGTCCCGGGCGGCAGAATGCCGCCCCTACATACGCGTCGTTCCTGCGTTATTTCCGCCAGTTCGGGTCGGATTTGCAGATTCTGGGAATGCGCGCGTCCAGGAAGCGGACCCAGGCGTCCGGATCGATTAGGGGACGGTAGTCCATGCGGTCTTCGGGAATCCGGTCCAGGATATCGCTCAACGGGGGATGGCTCGGGAGTTCGATGTCTACATGCAGATGTCTTAGTTTTTCGTAGCCGTCTTCCATAAACTGCTTTCTGAGATCGTCCATGGTCAGGTTGTGCTTGGCCATGTATTCCTCGTTGACGGAGATCGGGCCGGGGCCTCCGTGCATGGCGGCCGTCAGCGGCTGGCCGCCGTCGCCGGGGCTGGTGATGAGGAAGCTGGTGTTACCCGGGGTATGGGCGGGGGTCCAGTAGGTCTGGACGGTGACGGAGCCGAAGCGCATGGGCTTGGAATCGTCATAGAACCGGGTGGGTGTGTACTGGGGGCTGGCGTAGATGGGACCCGCCTCTTCTTTGTCCGTATAGGTTTTGAACTCCGCGTCAATCGCGGAAAGCCAGATTTCAGCGCCGGTGTACTGCCGGATGGCCTCCGCGCCTCCGTCATGATCGTGATGGCAGTGGCTCAGCATGATGTGTTTCAGGTTGTGGGGATCAAAGCCCAGAGTGCGGATGGATTCCAGCGTCATATATACGCTGCCGAACATCACCGTATCGAGAAGGATCAGCCCTTCTTCCGTGTCGACCAGGTAGGCGGACACATAGGAGTCGCCCACGAAGTATACCCTGGGCGCCGCCCGAAACGGCTTCACCGCGACCTTCCACGGCGCCGTCGACGCGGAGCGCGCGCCTTCCAGGAATTTCTCTGTTATTCCCTGTCCTTTTGCCATGACAATAACCTCCCCGCAAAAAAAATTTACTTCTATTATAGCATGTCGTTTCTGTTTCAGAAAGGGTGGATAGCGCGGATGATTTGTGGTACAATATCTAAAGCGCCCATATACAGGGTTTGACAACGCGCGTAAAAGGAAGTGTTAAACGGCATGGAGGTTAATTTTATTCAAGGCGTCATTGATCAGGATTTGGCCGAAGGACGGTATCAGGGCGTGCATACCCGCTTCCCCCCGGAGCCTAACGGATACTTGCACATCGGCCACGCCAAAGCCATTTGCCTGAATTTTGGCCTGGCTTCCGAAAACAACGGATGGTGCAATCTGCGTTTTGACGACACGAATCCCAGCAGGGAGGACACGGAATATGTGGACTCCATTCTGGAGGATATCCGCTGGCTGGGCTTCGAGTGGCGCGGGGAGGTCAAGTACGCCTCCGATTATTTTGAGCGGCTTTATGAGTTTGCCTGCGAACTGATCCGGCGGGGCAAGGCTTATGTGTGCGAACTGACGCCGGATGAAATCCGGGATTACCGCGGGACGTTGACGGAGCCCGGGCGCCCGAGTCCGTGGCGGGACCGCCCGGCTGAGGAAAATCTGAAACTGTTTGACCGGATGAGGAACGGGGACTTCCCGGACGGAACCATGGTGCTGCGGGCCAGAATCGACATGGGCTCCCCTAATTTGAATATGAGGGATCCGGTGCTGTACCGGATGCTGAGAGCGGCCCATCACCGGACCAAGGACGATTGGATTGTGTACCCCATGTACGATTACGCCCATCCGCTGTCGGATTATCTGGAAGGGATCACGCATTCCATCTGCACCATGGAATATGAGGATCACCGGCCTTTGTACGACTGGGTTCTGGAAGCGCTGGAGCTGCGGGACTGTCCCAGACAAATCGAGTTCGCCCGTTTGAATATGTCTCAGACGGTGATGAGCAAACGTTTATTGCGGTCTCTGGTGGAGGAGGGCAAGGTAAGCGGCTGGGACGACCCCAGGATGCCCACCATCTGCGGGCTCAGGCGCAGAGGCTATACCCCGGAGGCGCTGAGGGATTTCTGCGCCCGCATTGGGGTGGCCAAGGCCAACAGCACTGTGGAACTGGGTTATCTGGAGCATTGCGCCCGTGAGGATCTGATGGCCCGGACGCCCAGGGTTATGGCGGTGCTGAATCCGGTCAAGGTGGTTTTGACCAATTATCCGGAAGACCGGGTCGAGACGCTGGAGGCGGAACTGAATCCGGAGGATCCCGGGGCGGGAACCCGCGCGGTTCCTTTTGCCAGGGAGCTGTATATTGAGGCGGAAGACTTTATGGAAGAGCCGGTAAAAAAATTTTTTCGTCTGGCGCCGGGACGGGAGGTGCGTTTGAAGCATGGATATGTTATATTATGTGAAGAAGTGGTAAAAGATCCGGCCACGGGAGCTTTGGTGGAAATTCGCTGTACCTATGATCCGGAGACCAAGAGCGGCACAAACAGTCAGAAAAAGGTCAAAGGAACCATCCATTGGGTTGCGGCGGCGCATGCGCTGTCCGCGAAAATACGCCTGTATGAGCCTTTGTACACGGAGGAGCAGTTCAATCCCAATTCCATGATTCAGCTGGAAAACTGCAAGATAGAGCCGTGGCTGGGGCAGGCGAAGGCCGGGGAACGGTTCCAGTTCATAAGAGAAGGCTTTTTTTCCCTGGATCGGGACAGCGGCGAAGACGGTTTGGTATTCAATCGAATTGTGCCCCTGAAGGACAGTTGGGCGAAAATGGAGAAAAACAAATGATATATCGAGAAATTATCGAATTAAATGACCGCGACGACGATGACGACGAAAAACAGAACCCGCGATGGATCCGCTTGACTCCGGCAGAACTGGTCATGGAGGGTGTCTCCGCGATTGCGCTGATTGCCACCTTTATCCTGATGATGTATTATTGGGGCAAGGTGGACGACGAAATTCCGGTATACTTTATTTATGGCGTGGCAATGGCGTGGCTTTCCAAAGCCTATTTGCTGATCATCCCGTTTATCGCCCTGATTTTGGGGGCGGTGATGAGTCTGTACGCGTACATGGCTCAGAAGAGTGTGGCGGCCAAGCTGAAAGCGCAGAAATTTGCCAGGATGCAGTACTTGGTGGACCGGTTTTATTTGAGTTTGATCAAAATGGAAGTTATGATTATTTTGTTTATTATGGAGCGCAGAACCATTCTGCTGGCGCTGGGCCAGAGATTGGGAAGTTTCGAGATGATCGTCTTCGCTGTGGCGCTGGTTGTGACATTGGTTAAGTACATATCCAGACGGGCGAAGATTACGTAATCAAGGACGGGCGGCAGTAGTTTGGCGCAAATACCCGGCGGAGGGGGAGGATGCCGGCCTTACGGATGCGGTAGTTTGGGAATCCGCGTCTATCAAGGACGGGCGGCAGAATGCCGCCCCTACAGACGCGGTATATATGGTACATGGTATCGTAGGGGCGGCATTCTGCCGCCCGAAAACCCTGGTTTAAGGAGAAAAAAAGGTGGTTGTCAGGCATTCCGGGGATATCCGGGGGTTAGTAGAGGCGGGCAAGGTGGCTGCCGAGACTGTTGCGGAAATGGCGAAAAAATTGAGGCCGGGCGTCACCACCGGTCAGCTGGACGGGGTCGGGGAGGGCGTTATCAAGCGGTATGGGGCTGAGTCCGCGCCGAGATATTTTTACCGGTTTCCGGGGGCGACCTGTGTCAGCGTGCTGCCGGTGATCGCCCACGGGATCCCGGGGGATCAGAGGATCCGTCCCGGAGATGTGGTGAACATAGACGTTTCTGTTTATTTAAACGGGTTCTGCGCGGATACGGGCATGACGGTTCTGGTGGAGCCCAAGAACGTCGCCGCTCATAAGATATGCCGGGCGGCTTCCGCGGCTTTGAAACAGGCGATCAAGATTGTGAAGCCGAGGGTCTTAATCAATGAGGTGGGCAAGGTGGTTCAGGCGGAAGCGGAGCGGCACGGCTTGAAGGTCGTCAGGAATATATGCGGTCACGGCTTGGGCGCGACGCTGCACGAAGCGCCGGAATATATTATAAATTTTTATAACGCGCGGGAAAAAAGCCGGTTTGCCGAAGGGCAGGTGGTGGCCATAGAACCTTTCATATCCTCGGGCGCGGAATACGCGAAAGAAAAAGGGGACGGCTGGGGACTGACGGTTCCGCGGGGCTGTTGGGTGGCGCAATATGAGCATACGCTGATCTTGCTGAAAGACGAAACCGTTGTGACCACGGCGCGCGCGTGACAGGAATGTGCTTTGCTTGAAAGGATGGCTCGGGTGGAAATTCAGATTCTGATTGGAGCGGGCGCCGCGGTTTTGATCGTCATGTTTGCCGTCCGCGGTTTGCGCCGGAAGAAGAAAAGGCGTTTGCGGGAAGAGGTCTTCTTTGGGCTGTATGTCAACTTAATGGAGACTTACGGGTATTACTATTGGGTTGTGATGGGAACGGCCTCTGAGGACGATCCGGCGATTCAAGAGAAAATGAAAACTCTGAGAAATATGATTTCCAACCAATCCTCTGAGTTGCAAAACGCGAGCATCTATCAGGACATATTCGATTTGTTCAATAAAAACGCTCTGCGGCCCCGGGAGTTGTACAAGGGCTGCGGTGAGTTGGTTGAAAGGCTTGGGCGGTACATTGAGAAGTATTACCCGAAGGTGGCCAGGCGTATTGAGGCTATGGGATTCGAAGCGGGGAAAATCGTTAACGCGCCGGGTTTCCTGGACTGGGTTCCCACAAGTAAAAAGAAATGGTAAGCGGGCTCAACTATGAATCATGGAAATGGTAAAAAAGGAAAGGAGTGGGTTTTATGAGAAGAATCGGCGTACTGACCAGCGGCGGAGACGCGCCTGGGATGAACGCGGCCATTCGCGCCGCAGTGAGAACCGCCATTTACAACGGGTTGGAGGTATCGGGTATCCGGCATGGCTATCAGGGGATGATCGAGGGTGTTTATGAGGATATGACCCTCAGATCCGTGGCGGATATCATCCAGAGGGGCGGAACGATTCTTCAAACGGCCCGCTGTCTGGAGTTTATCGAGGAGTCCGGAAGAAAAAAGGGCATGGATCAACTGAGATGGCATGGGGTGGAAGGACTGATCGCCATAGGCGGCGACGGAACCTTCCGGGGCGCTTTGGATCTGGAGAAAATGGGCTTCCCTGTGATCGGCATACCCGGCACCATTGATAACGATATTCCCTGCACGTCCACCACCATCGGGTTTGATACGGTGGTGAACACCGTTGTGGACGCGATCAACAAGATCCGGGATACGGCCACGTCTCATGAGAGGGCCTTCGTGATCGAGGTGATGGGCAGGCATTCCGGATTCATCGCTCTGGCGGCGGGACTGGCCGGCGGCGCGGAATCCATCTTGATTCCGGAGCTGCCGCTGGTCATGGATGAAGTGGTGGAAAACATCAAGCGCGGCGTGGCCAGGGGCAAGAGGCACAGCATCATTATTCTGGCTGAGGGCGTGGCCGACGGGCGCGAGTTTGTCAAGGACCTCGTGGAGCAAACGGGGGTGGATACCCGGCTGTCCGTATTGGGTTACATCCAAAGGGGGGGATCCCCTTCCGCTCAGGACCGGGTGCTGGCCAGCCGCATGGGCGCGGCGGCGGTGACATATCTCATTCAGGGAAAAAGCGGGAAGATGGTGGCTTATGAGGACGGGCGGCTGAAGGATGTGGATTTGAGCCTGGCCTTGTCCCAGAAAAAGAGCATTGATATGGAACAATATGAGCTGGCTAAGATTTTGTCCATGTAATGATGAAGAGTTTTGTGGATTTGGGCATTTCTGAAAGATGGGCCGGTTCCTTGTCCGCCATGGGCATACAAAATCCCATGCCTGTCCAAAGGGAGAGCATTCCCATGAGCCTTGAGGGCCATAATCTGGTGGTTCAGGCGCCCACGGGCAGCGGGAAGACGCTGGCTTATCTGCTGCCTATGGTGGAGAGGCTGAATTTGGAGAACCGTTTCCTGGAGGGTTTGGTGCTGCTGCCGTCCAGGGAGTTGGCTGTGCAGGTGCGGCAAGTGGCGGAGCGGCTGGCCGGAAGCGGTTTTTCCGTGGCCTCTCTGATCGGGGGCGCGGGGATGCTCCGGCAGCTGGAGACTTTGAAAAAAAAGCCGAAATTGGCGGTGGGCACCCCGGGCCGCGTATTGGATTTGTTTGAAAAAGGCAAACTGAACGGCCAGGAGATCCGCGCGGTCGTCATTGACGAAGCGGATAAGATGTTCTCTCAGGGTTTCGGCGGGCCGATCCGGGATATACTGAAAAAAACCCTGAAAACGAGGCGGCTGTCGTTTTTTTCCGCCAGTGTCACCCGGGAGACCCTGGAGATGGCGGAGACTTTTTTGGAAAAATGGACTTTTTTGGATTTGATGGACAAAAGCAGGATCCCCGCCGCCATTCGCCACGAATTCTTTGTCTGCGCAAGCGGAGGAAGAAATGATCTGCTGAATCAGATTTTGCGGATATACGGGCCGGGGAGGACCATGCTTTTTGTGCGGAGTCCCGAAGGGGTGGAGGCCGTGGCGGCGCAGCTGCGGAAGGATGGCCAAAAGGCGGAGGGGCTGCACGCCTTGCTGCCTCAGATGGAGCGCAGGCAGATGCTGGACCGGTTCAGGGAAGGCAGGACGGGCGTTTTGGTGACCACGGATTTCTTGGCAAGGGGAATGGATATTCAGGATGTGGATCTAATCGTCAACTTTGATGTGCCGGAGGACGCCCTGCATTACCAGCACCGGGCGGGACGGACCGGGAGGGCGGGCAAAGCGGGCGTTGTGGCTACGTTGGTCCGGGAGGATCAGAAATTTATCATGGCCAAGTTCGCCAGGGAATTGAAGATTCATATTCTGCCCATGGCCGCGGGGCCGGACCGCGTTTATCCGCTGAACTACCGCGGGAAAAAATGAACGGCGCCGCGGATAGTGTGTTTGTAGGGGCGGCATTTTGCCGCCTGTCTTGGATAGACGTGAACATCTGACGAGAGGTATAGTGATGAGCAATTTGTTTATGGAAAGAATGAAAAAACGGATCAAGGAGAAACTGACCACGCAGACGTTAATGGGCGTGGGCCTCGCGCTGGCTGTTTTGCTTCTGGCGGGAGGGTACTTGGTCTATCTGCGGCTGGATTCCATCTGGTTTGATGTGCTGGGTTACGACAGTGTGTTTTGGAGAAGCCTGATTTGGAGATTCCTGGTAAGCGCGGGGATCGTGGTGTTCGCTTTTTTGTTTGGCGTAGTCAACTTAAGGATCGCTTTTAAACGGGCGGAGCGCGCGGTCGGGATGGCTTGGACGATTTTGCCGGCTCTGGGCGCGGCGCTTTTGATATTGAGCCAGTCCGGGGACGTATGGCTGTCGATGCTCATGGCTGTCTTCGGAGGGGATTTCCAGATCAAGGATCCGCAGTTCGGGCTGGACATCGGCGTGTATATTTTTAAGCTCCCCGCGCTGCAACTGTTATGCCGCCTGTCTGTCATTTGGCTGATGATCCATTTGGTGGCCGCTTTGCTGATCTATTTTATTCCCGCCGAACGCGAGGTAGAGGTGATCACAGAGGAACGCGCCGGTTTGGGAAAGTGGTTCCCGGGGCTTCAGCCTTATCATATCAAGGGCATGACCCATTTGGGCATACTGCTGGGCGGCGTGATTCTGGTTCAGGCCGCCTGGACGGGTTTGAATATTTTGGGCTTGCTTTATGATCAGAGCGGTTCGGTGGTGGGCGCCGGCGCCGCCGATATTGAGATCCGGCTGCCCGGTTACGCTTTCCTGGTGGTGTTCTCTATTATAGCCGCGGTGGTTTTGATGCTGAGTTCGCGGCGCCGGCTGCGCAGGGCTTTGATTCTCGCGGCGGCGTTCGCGGCGGTCAGCTTTCTCGTGGTAGGCGTTTTGCCGGCGATGTATCAGCAGTTCATTGTGGATCCCAATGAAATTGCCCGGGAAACGCCCTATTTGGAGAGAAGCATTCAATATACCAATATGGCCTTCGGTCTGGATCAGATGATCGAGCAGGAATTTCCGGTGGGGGATTTGGCCTTGGAGGATCTGCGCGAAAATAAAGATATCATCGAGAACATCCGCATCTTGGATCATGGCGCTACCAAGACCACTTACGGGCAGCAGCAGGAACTGAGGCCCTATTATACATTTGTGGATGTGGATGTGGACCGCTATATGGCCGACGGGGTCATGACGGAGGTGCTTCTGGCCGCCCGGGAGATGAACCAGGCCAATCTGCCCGCGCAGGCCAAGACTTTTAACAATCTGATGCTGAAATACACGCACGGCTTCGGGCTGGTTATGAGTCCCGCCAATCAGACCACGGACTCGGGTATGCCGGATTATCTGATCAAGGATATTCCGCCTTTGTCCGACACGTTCCGCGTGACTCAGCCCCGGATTTATTTCGGGGAGATGACCCAGAACAATGTGATCGTGCGCACCAAGCTCCTGGAGTTTGATTACACGGAAGAGGATACCAATCAGGAATACATGTATGAAGGCGGCGTGGGCATCCCTATGACGCTGCTGAACCGGATCCTGCTGACCTTCCGCGATATGCAGTACCGGTACATGCTGAGCAGCTACATTACGGATGAAAGCCTGTACCTGGAGACGCGCAATGTCAGGGACCGCGCCAACCGCATCGCGCCGTTCCTGAAATATGATGAAGATCCGTACCTGGTGCTGACCGACGACGGGCGGCTGGCCTATATACTGGACGCTTATACCATGTCTTCCAGATACCCGTATTCCCAGGCGCTGACTTATAATGGAACGGAGACTTTCAATTATATCCGCAACAGTGTCAAGGTGACGGTGGACGCTTATTCGGGCGAGATCCAGTTTTATATCTTTGACCCGGGGGATCCCATTGTTTTGGCGTATCAGAAAATATACCCCGATCTGTTCAAGAGCCGGGAGCAAATGCCGGCGGATCTGGCGCGGCACATCCGTTATCCCGAGACGTTGTTCGACATACAGTCGATCATCCTGAACGATTACCACATGAGCAATCCGGTGGTCTTCTATAACCGGGAAGACCGCTGGGCTTTTTCCAAACAGATCAGCGGCGCGGAGCTGGTGAATCAGCAGCCTTATTACAGCATCATCCGGCTGCCGGGGGAGATGAGCGAGGAATTCATTCTGATGCGCAACTACACCCCTGTCAGCAAGCAAAACATGGTGGCTTGGCTGGCGGGCCGCTCCGACGGCGATCAATACGGGAAGCTGCTGCTGTATAAATTCCCCAAGGGCGCCCAAATTCCGGGAACCAACCAGGTGGAGTCTCAGATTGATCAAAACCCCGAAATCTCCAGTCAGCTGAGTTTGTGGGGACAGGGGGGAAGCCGGGTCATCCGAGGCAATCTTCTGGTGTATCCCATCGCCGGATCCCTTTTGTATGTGGAGCCTTTGTACATCGAATCCTCTCAGAATCAGTTTCCGCAGCTGAGCAGGGTGTTTGTGTACTATAAGGATCGGATCATCATGGAAACGACCCTGGAAGAATCCCTGGCGGAATTGTTCCCCGGATTTGAACTGGGACGGGGAACGGAATCGACGGGATCGACGGGATCGACGTCCGGCGGCGGGGAGACGGGCGCCGGAGCCGGGGCTGAGGCCGGGGAAGGCGGGAACGGAGCGGATCCGGCGAGCCGGCCCGACGGAGCGGGGGAAGCGGATTCGGCTTCGCCCGGCGGAACGGGGCCGGGGGAATCCCCGGATTTGACGGATCAGGGGGCGGTGATCCGCAGTCTGATTGAGCTGAACCGGCAGGGGAAAGAGGCTTTGGCCGGAGGAGACTGGGAAGGCTTCGGCCGCGCCCAGGCGGAGCTGGAACGGCTGCTGGAGCTTCTGGCGCGGGAGACGCCGGGGGCGGATGTGCCGGGAGCGGCGGAGACGCCGGCGGTGGCGGAGGCGGCCGGGAACCCGGCGGCGGACCGGTGACCGGGAGTGACGGATGCGGCGGGAGCGGAGGCGGATGTGCCAGGAGTGGCGACGAACGCAGCGGCGGCAGTGGCGGAGGCGGACCGGCGGCCGGGAACCCGACGGCGGACCGGTGACCGGGAGTGATGGACGCGCCGGGAACGGAGGCGGACCGGCGGCCGGGAGTGACGGCGAACGCGGCGAACGTAGCGGGAGCGGGAGCGGACCGGCGGCCGGGGAAATGAGGCCGGATATGGTTCGGGAGATACTCCGGAAAGCGGAGCGGGAGAATCGGGAAATGACGCGGCTTTGCTTCGAAGTGGAGGAAGCTCAGTTTAAACGGCTGGGAGACTGGCTGATGAAAAAAGCCGGTTTCTCGGCCAAGGCCATCAACCGGCTGAAGAACAGGGGATGGGTGGAGGTCAATGGGAAACCGGCCTTGATGAAGGATGAAATTCGTTCAGGCGACAAAATCTGCGTCCATGACCCGGTGGCGGAACCCAATCCGTATCTGCGGCCGGAGTTCATGGATTTGGATATCTGTTATGAGGACGAGGACGTGCTGGTTGTGAACAAGCCGCCCGGCGTCTGTGTGCATCCCAACTGCCGTTACCCCCGGGGCGCCCTGATTCAAGGCGTTATGTATCACTGGGAAATGTCGATGGGGGAAATGTTGAGAGGGGAAGCGCCGATGGAGGAAACGTCCGGCCGGGAGGCGTCCGGCGGCGGAACCGGCCGGGCCGGCGCCGCGAGGCCGCATTTGATCCACCGGCTGGATAAGGATACATCCGGATTGGTTTTGGTGGCGAAGCACG
>JAISDM010000088.1 GCA_031264885.1 Peptococcaceae bacterium
GCAATGAAGTATCTGAGGCTGCCAAAATTGCCATGAAATATATCAAAAACGATATAAAAGCAAGACAAGGCTAACGCTTAGCCGTCGATGATATACTCGTATACGTATTATACCCTCTAATAATTTGAGGGGCGGCCACAAAGACCGCCCCTCAAATGATCACTCGCGCTTAAGAACTCGTTAAACAATAATCTGCGATTTTTCACTTGCTCTTTCGCCGTCAGGCTGCGTTGTCGTCAGTCGCCATACCACTGCGGGTATGCCTCCTTCCTCCGCCTTGTCCGACGACGAAATGGCGGCGTGAAACTATCACATCTTATTATTTAACGAATCCTAAGGCGGCGAAACGCCTGAATTAATTCACTCAAACCGCATACTTATCACACCTGCGGTGATCGTACTCACTGGAACTGCTTATCCGTAAACCTCATCCCCGCCGAAAAGGCTTTTGCGATGGGCGCGCCTTTCGCGAAATACTCACGCGTTGAGGCGTCCCACGAGATAATATCGCTCCATTGCGCGGCCGCGCCGTCTTCGACGACCGTGCCTTTGACCTCGCCAATAAACAGCGTGTGCAGACCTAAGTCGAGGATGTGGGCGATCTCGCACTCAAGCGCGTATGGGAACTCAGCGATGTACGGCGCGTCCACGACCTCGCTCCCCGCGGGGGTCAGTCCGGTCACGGCGAATTTGTCGGATTCGCGCCCGCTGGCGATTCCGAAATAGTCCGCTTCCGCCGCGTACTTCTCGGGAACAAGATTTACCGTGAACGCCTTACGTTTCATAATCGCTTCGTAAGTGTAGCGCCGAGGCTGAACGGCAATAGAGATAGCGGGCGGCTGTGAACTCGCGATGCCGCCCCACGCCAGCGTCGCGGCGTTTGGCTTGCCGTTCGCGTCATAGGTGCAGACGACAAGGACGGGATTGGGAAACAAAATCGCTTGCGGTTGAATGGATTTTTTCATTGCGGATACCTCCATAATTTCGGTCTGTAAAATTGGGCGCGCTCACGCGAAAATCCCGTACACCTCCTGATTGTATCTCGCGATCTCATCTTTAAGAATCGGCAGCACATGCGGCTGGATCAGGTCGCCGGGTCCCCCATACGTGAAGCTGGGGATGAAATGCCCGCCGGGGCCGTATTCGGCGCAGGCCCGGCGCGTTTCCTCCCGGATTTCCGCCTCCGTGGAATGTTCCGTATCGATGACGGCGGCGTCGATCCCGCCCATGAGCGCCATTTTGCCCTTCAATTCTTTTTGCAGGCGCGGAATATCGTTCTGCGGCAAGACGCCCTGCCAGACGTCGATCCCGATCTCCGCCATATCGCCCGCGATGGGCTCAAGAAACGAATCGGCGTGGTGCATTACCAAAACGCCCTCACTGTGGAGATAACTGTACAGCTCCGCGTAACGCGGCTTAAAGAACTCCCGCCACACCTCCGGGCTCATAAACAACGTTCTTTTGGCGCCCCAATCGTCATGGGACAAGATGATGTCCGGCCTCATGTTTTCCACCATCATCCGCGCCAGACGCATCCGATACTCCCCGACGGCGCCGCAAAGTTCCGCGAAAGCCTCCGGCTCCAGAAGCATATTGGTCAGCGTGTCCTCGAATCCCATCAAAAAATGCAGCTGCTCAAACAAGCCGGTCGCCATGATTCCCATCAGCAGCCGCTCGCTCCGGTCCACTTTGGCCGCGGACTCCTGAGTCTTCGTCCAGTCGGCGCAGTCCTTCTCAATATTCGGGATCACCAATTCCTCCCGCCAGCGGGTGATGTCCTTGATGACCCTGTTTTCCGGGGTATGATGAGGCACGGCGGCAGGCTGATTCTCCGGCCAGGTCACCGTCACCCCCCAAGCGTCCTTGATGGTTTTGCCCATGCTGATGCCTTTCCGGATAAAAGCGCTCACCGGATCCAGAACCAGCGTCTCCGGCTCATACTGATTCACCAGCCGGTCCGGCTTCCCGTCCCGCTTCAGCGTCTCAAGAAAATTCTCCCTTGAAGATAACATGTATTTTCCTCCTCTCTCTTTTTTTCTCTTTTCTCTCTTACCACGGATTTGTAGATACGGATATTGCGCGGTTCCCCGGTGAAGGAGGAGGTCGGCGGCCGATTAGGCGGAGCGTTTTAGAATTTCTAGGCGAAATTTGCGTCCGCAAAAGTCACTGTCTGAGCGCAAGCGAGTTTGACTTTTGCAGCAAATTGAGCCACAGTACCATGTAACGTCTAAAACTTTACCAATCAGCGGTCTTTTTTCCGTCATGCAGCGTCAGCTCAAAATGTACGTACAATCCCAAGTACGCCCATTTCTCACTTCCTTGCCTGACGAAAAAAATTCTCGCTGATTGCTGACAATTTTTAGACGTTACAGGGTACTAGAAATTCAAAACGCGGAGTCCGAAGGCCGCCGTCCTCCTCCTTCACCGGGTATTACGCTTCATAATTAAACAGGATTATTCTTTATATCCTCCAGCACATCATACATATCCGGCCCCAAATACCATTTTTCGTAAACCTCTTCCGCGCCGGACAGCTTCCTGTCAATGGCGGCCCTGATCTTCTCCGGAGTCGCGGGCAGCCTGTAGACCCTCGCCCCCGTCGCGTTATAGATGGCGTTGATCACCGCCATATGCCCCCCCGACTGGAACAGCTCCGAGCAGCCCGTCGATCCGTGAGGCCCGAATTCCCGCTCCCTCTCGTGAAAGATGACCTCGATGTCGTCGGGAACGTCCTGAACGGTGGGAATCCCGGCGCCCGCCAGAGAGCCGTGCCGCTTGAGATCGTCGTAATTCTCGGTCAGCGCGAATCCTATGGTATGAGAGATGCCGCCGTAAGCCTGCCCCTCCACGGACAGATAGTTCCCGATGATGCCCACGTCGCACACCACGACCTCACGGGTCGTCCGCGCCTTGCCTGATTTTTTGTCTACTTCCACTTCCGCGAGAAAAACGCCGTAGGTGACGGTCTGCACCGGGTCCGCCTCGCCTGTGTTGGGGTTCAGCCCCACACCGGTTCCGGTGCAGTCGTAAGAGCCCACATATTTCGTCGGTATGCCCTCGGCCGCCATTTCATCATAGGTCCTGTAGGCGCCGTCCGGCTTTCTCATGGCTTCCAACAGCTTTCTGGCGGCGTCCTTCGTGGCCATGCCCGCCATAAAATGGCTGCGGCTGGCGGCGGCGATGCCCGTGTTCGGACAAATCAGGCTGTCGTTCATCACCAGCCGGATTTGGTCCGGCTCAAGCCCCAGCGGCTTCAGACACTCATGGGTATGGGCCAGGGTACCGATGTCTCCGCCCTGCCCCTGATCCTCCCAGGTATTGAAATGGGTCACCGTTCCGTCGGGATTCAGCTCCAGCGCCACTTCGGCCTGATCATGCTCGCCGATGGTCACATTGAAGCCGCCGCTGCATACGCCGACCCCGTAATATTTCTCCGCGTCTTCCTTGCCGGCGAGCCGCGCCTTCGCCTCCTCGTATATGGGGCGCATTTTATCATAAAGCTCGACAATGCTGGGATCCCGGTAAGGATACCCGTTCATGGTCATGTCCCCCGGCCTGGCCAGATTCCTGTACCGAAACTCGAAGGGGTCGATCCCCGCCTCCGCCGCCAGCATGTCCATCAGCGCCTCCGAACAGGTATATGACTGAGGCGATCCGAACCCGCGGTAGGATGTGCCGAATCCGTGATTGCTGACCGCCATGCGGACCAGCCCCCGCACATTGGGGATCACATAGGGGAATCCGGGGTATCTGGCGAAGCTTGCCACCAGGTTCATGGAGATGTCGTCATAGGCGCCGTGATCCACGCCGAAATCAAACTCAATGGCGGTCAGTTTGCCGTTTGCGTCGCAGGCCAGGCGCCCGTTGGAATGGGAAGGCGTGCGCTTGCCGCTGTAATGCTGATGTTCCTCATAAGTCATGGTGCAGGTCAGGGGCCTTTTGACCGCCATAAGACACACGCTCATAATGGCGTAGCTGCCGGCGCAGGTGGCCCAGCCGAAGCTGCCGCCCGTGGGATTCTCGATGATCCGGATCTTGTCCAGAGGAAGCCCCACGCCGTCCGCCATGGATTCCCGGTTCCACTGAATGGACTGACATTTGCAGTGGATCACCACATTCCCGTCCTCGTCATAATATGCCTGGATCACATCCGGCTCTATGGACAGATGCGGCTCCCGGGCGCTGTAAAAACTGCCTTCCACGGAATAGTCGGAGTCCTCGATGACGTCGCGGACATCCTCTCCTTTAAATACCGGCTGAAGCAAATACGTGTTTTCGGACTGCTCATGAATCCGAACGGCGTCGGGCGCCGCCGCGTCGATAAAATTCATATACTCCGGCAGCTTCTCAATGTCCACCTTGACCGCGGCGGCCGCGGCCCGGGCGTGTTCCCGGGTATCCGCCACCACGGCCCCCACCACGTCGCCGTACATGAATATCTTTTTATCGGCAAAAATCGGCCGGATGTCGCCCTTGAGTTTTGATCTGAGGTGAAAATTAGGCTCAAATATAATATTCGTCCCCTGCACGTCTTTCGCCGTCAACACCCGAACCACGCCGGGCATTTGCTCCGCCACAGAGGTGTCGATGTTCAGGATATTCGCGTGGGACGCCAGCCTCGGCTGAATAATGGCCACATGAAGCGTGCCCGGAGGCATCTTGTACCGGATGTCGTCGCCGTAGTCCGCCAGGCCCAGCACCTTGCCCAGCGCCGCCGGCCTGGGATAGCGGGTATTGTAAACCCGGGCGCCCGGCTCATGCTTATATGTGATCTCTTCCATGGTTTTTTCGCCCCGCATGACCTCCGCGGCGGCCATGACCGAATCCACCAGAGGCTTATAGCCCGTGCAGCGGCAGAGGTTCCTGTGCTTCTGGAACCACCCGCGCGCATCCTCCCGCGAGGGCGACGGATTGACGTCCAGCAGCGCCTTCGCCGACATAATGAAGCCGGGCGCGCAGAAGCCGCATTGGACGCCGCCGTAGGTAATCCACGCCTGCTGCAGCGGGTGAAGATGCTTCGCGGTTCCAAGCCCTTCGACGGTTTCAATCTCGCTGTGTTCCTCCACGTCCCGCGTTTTTTTCACACAGGCCCGGACGACGGCGCCGTTGAGGATCACCGAGCAAGCGCCGCACTGGCCCACGGCGCAGCCCACCTTCACGCCGGTGAGTCCGTAACGTCTGAGGGTTTCAGCCAGCGTGTCCGTCTCGGGATCAAAAATAAACATCCGCACAACACCGTTAACCTTGAGCAAAACCTTTCTTAAAGCCATATAAGCCTCCTTTTTTCAGTTTATTCTGTTTTTATCGTTCGTTTCATATTAAACCGCTTTTAGCTCCTTGTAAACATTGCTTTTCAAAAAGAAGTCGCCAGTACCCTGTGTCATCGGGTACTACCCTTACGGTTCTTTTTTTGAATGACCGGCCAGCAATGGAACCGCCAAGACAAAAGGCGCGCACAGAACGAGGAAGCCGGCGCTGTAGCTGAAGCCCTGCGCCACATATCCCATGATGAGCGAACCCACAATCAGCGAAAGATCTATCCCGATCATATACGTCGCGCTGGCGGCGCCGAGCCGGCCGGCGGGGACGGTGCGGACGGACGCCGTCTGCAAGGTGGGATTCGCGAATCCGTATCCAAGCCCGTTGATCACTCCCGCCACGGCCAGAACAAAAAAGGAGTTGGCCGTGGCCATGAGAACAAGTCCCGCCACACAAAGGACGACGCAAGGGAATATGATTTTTTTGTAGGGCACCCGGTCAATGGTCTTGCTGCTAAAAACCCGCGTCAGAACCAGAACGCCCACCTGAATGGTAAAATAGAATCCCACATGGCCGATGCCGCGCTCATCCGCCAGCAGCACAAGGAAATTATTGGCCGCCTCAATGCCGAGGAAGAAGATAAACGCCAGCGTGACAGGGCCGAAGGCTTCCTTGGCCACAAAATCATGGATAGAAATCCTGCCGCCCTTCTTTTCGGGCTTTTCATATGAGCGCAGACTGAAAATCGTACAGGCGGCCGCGAGCATAGCCGCCGCCGTCACATAGATCGCCGCGGCGTAGCCGTACCGTTCCATAATGGTCAGTCCGATCGCCGGCGCGATGGCCTGGCTGCCGATAGACGTGACGCCGAAGTATCCGATCCCTTGTCCCATTTTTTCCTGGGGAAGCGCCTGAACGACCGCCACCATCAGCACCGTCATCATAATGCCCACGACGATCCCATACCCCAGGCGCAGTAAGATAAGCATAAACACGTTTGGCGCCAAAACAAGCAGCGCGGTGAGCCCGGCGGACGCAAACTGACAGATCAGCAGCAGCTTTTTGCGTTCCACCGAATCCGCTATGATGCCCGAGAAAGGTCTTGTGAACAGCGAAGCGACGGCAAACGACGCCGCCAAAAAACCGATTTGACTTTCCACAGCGCCCATATCTCTGGCATAAAGCGGAAGAACCGGCATCAGCAACGTAAAACCCAGCGACTGAAGCATGTTGATGATCAACAGCAAAATATAATCCCTGTTCCAGAAACTCATACCGCGTCACTCGCTTCCCGTCTATTCACTCCATATTATAATCCGGAAGCCGTAAGGTGTCAAACCGCGCGAACCGCATCAGCAATTGCGCCAAACCGCGCCAAAACAGGCGGCAGAATGACGCCCCTGCAGGCGCGTCATTCGCCTGGCGACCGGCGGCGCGGCAGGGTACCAGTGCGGCGCCGCCCCTGCATACACATCATTCACGACACCGTAGGGGCGGCATCCTGCCGCCCTAGACCGTCCGGAAACGCGATCAGCCTTTCTCCGGCGCCCACCAAATGACGCAAGTGCGCGTTTCTATGCGAAAAACAACAGCGCCGCCGGCGTCCCGGGTCAAATACGTCCGCAAATTCGCGGCAAACAGCGGCAGCTTGTCCTCCGGCATCCCGGGTTGGAGCTTTCGCAGATAAGCGACCGCTTCATCCTCGCCGCCGAACCTCTTCGTAAATCCGTCGGTCATAACCTTCACGCTCGGATCGTAGCCCAGGTTATAGATGTTGTTGAAGAACCCGTTATAGCCGTTCGCCCTGCCCATTGGCGGACGCATAGGCGGCTTGCCGTCTTCCGGCAGACAGCCCTTGAACAGCACTCCGATCAGTTCGGGAATACTGGGCGCGTTCGCCCAAATCACGATTGCCGCGTACTTGTTGGCAAGCGCCGTAATACCGTCGATATCGCTCATCGCCTCAGTACGGGAGGCAATGACAATATCGTGCTTCCCCACATCCATACCCGGTTTTACGTCAAACCAGTCCATATTGACGGTATGTATCTTATCCGCGACACCCATACGGGCCGCGTTCGCCGCGCAATGCGCCAGCATCTTAGGCGCGGAGTCCAGCGAGGTAACCGACCGGGCCCGCTTTGCCGCAAGCGTACTGATTCTGCCCGGTCCACAGCCGATGTCAAGCACCGTATCAGTCGGCTGAATATCGAGACAGTCCAGCTGCGGCTCAGTGTATTCAAGTTCCATCATCGCCATCATATTGTAGAAATCAGCGTTGTCGTCCCAGCAAATTTTCGGCGGTTTCATAACCTGCAAATAGGTTTTTTGATCCATCCCGTTCATCTTATACCTCCAGCCAGCGTTCGATATCCCCTGATCGTTCCGCCTTCATAAATAGCATAAACAGACTCCTTGTATTATTATAACACGTCTGATAAAATAGTACCATAATACTTTGA
>JAISDM010000163.1 GCA_031264885.1 Peptococcaceae bacterium
AGCGTGACGTCGAAATAATTCTCCAGCAATTCGCCGTCTCTTGTTTTCGCTTGCTCAATGGTCTTGGACATCCCAGTGATTAAATGATCGCGGTCAACTTCCGTAGCACCGCCCGAATATACAACCTGTTGTAGACCATCCGCGTCGCCGCTTGGGCCGTTCCCAAAGGCAGCTGACGGCAACGGCAGCAGAATCATGGCGGCCGTTAAAATTATAGAAAGCATCTTGCTTCCGGCTGTTTTCTTCATCATGGTTAAATACACGTTCTTTCGCCTTCTTTCAAACCATACCTGTCAGTTCTACCGTCGTTTCGGCGGCTGATAAAGCTTGTCCCCAACGGACAGTTCCACATGATCCATGGGCATCACCCCTTTCACAATTCAACACATTCCGGAGCGCCGCCTGAGATTTTTTGCCATACTCAATCCAACTTTCCGGAAAGGTATAGGTTTCTGGAAAATGAAAATAGTTCCCTAACAGGTAAAATAAACGCAAAAAAACCGCAGATTTTCACTCTGCGGCGGCATAAATGTTACAAATATTTAGAAAATATGGGATTCCGAAAACCTATAGGTTTCTGGAAAATGAACTTTCTTTTTATATATCTTCGAAGAAATCTTCAGCAATTAGGGGGTCGGTCATCAAATTTAATGATTGGGGTCCACTAATATTAATATATCATGATAAATCCTCAATGGCAATGTCGAAATGATGACGACTCGCGATTCGTGGCATAATTTCGCGGAGCGCGCCATAGCAGGCATGGGCCAGACTGTCCGAAAACGCAATGATCCCGTCATTCCGGCTTTATGCCGGAATCCAAAAATGATAAACAACGGAACCTGGATTCTGGGACAAGCCCAGAATGACAAGATTATGATAGTTTCCGGACGGTCCCGGGCGGCAGAATGCCGCCCCTACGGCGCCGCGAATGATCGTATCCCATCTTGTCATTCCGGGTCAAGTCTGGAATGACAAAAATATGGCGCCGGAATGACGGCGGGGAATGACGCGTTTGTAGGGGCGGCATTCTGCCGCCCGTTTTTGATAAACGCGAATCTCCAAATTACAACCGCAAAACTGCGAATTGCAGGTTTGTTTTTTTTGAGGTATAATAATATTATACATGAGGTTATTCGGGAGGTCGTTCATGAAGAAGCCTGGGTTATTCCGGATCAGTTTGCTTTGTCTCTTTTTCCTGCTGCCTCAGACCTTGGCGGCGGGATCCAGAGAGAGCGCGTTTATCTATCAGAACGCGCTGCGCAATTTTTTGAAAAACGCGGATTCCTATTTAACGCAGGCTCAGGACGCCCGTTTCGCGGGGGACGGGGAGAAGGCCGAGGGCCATTACCGGGAACTGCTCACCTATTGCGATGAGAAGGCGTCCAAATCGGTGGACAAATGGGTGGTATTGGACTACCGGGGCCGCGCTCTGCACGGCTTGGGCCGTATGGACGAAGCCCAGGCGGATCTGACGGAATCCATAGGGCTGAGCGCGTCTCTGCAAAGTCACGGGCACGCCCTGGCCGCGCCTTACTATTATTTGGCGTGGGTTTATTTCGATTTGGATCAGGTGGACAAAGGGCTGGACTTCATTGAGCAGGGAAGAGTAAGACCCGGTTATCAGCCTTTCGAGAACTTCTTTCTGCAGAATCAGGAATTTGCGTTTCTCAAGGACAATCGCCGTTTTATCAATATTTTGGGCGTTCATTTGGCGTTGGACGGCCAGGATGTTTTTAGCCGGGGAGTGGGCTTGTTTGAAAGCGGGGAAGTGTTCGTCTCTCTTTCCGCTTTCGAGTCTCTGGCGCTGGCAATGGGCGCCGTCAAGAACGAAAGCGCCGATGGGCTGACGCTGGATGTGTTTGGACGGTCTTTCCAGGCAGACGGCGCCGGCCGGGTGTGGCTGGATCAGGCGGAAATGGAACTAAAACCCATGGTTATGCCGGGGAGCGATCCGGCGGAAGCGGGGATCTCGGTTTCATGGCTGACGGAGCTGTTTGATCAGGAGATATCTTTCGGTTTCCTGGAGTCGGCCGGCGGCGTGCCTTATCCTCAGCTGAATCTGGAGCCCCGGTACGGTTCCGCGAAGTACAGCCGGGAGCAGATCATGTGGGCGCAGGCGGCCGCCTGGAGCCATATGGGCCCGAGTCAGGCCAAGGCGGATTATTTGGGCGGGTTCCAAAGAGGCCCGCTGGCCAAGGATCTCATTGTTCAGGCTTTGAAACAGCAGTGGCAGATCGAGGACAGGGAGGGTTTCCTGAGGACCCTTTCCGACTTGAAATATAAGGGTTATTCGGAAGTTTACATGGATTTTGGCGATTCGGTCGACAAGATGTCCTCCGCGGAGCTTGCCAAAATCAGGGCCTTAAATCCGAAGCACAAGACCCGGATCGCGTATGAGTTTTACAAAAAAAACAAGGTGGTGCTTCTCGGCAGGAATCTGAGGGCGCTGGATTTGACTCGCGGCGTTCAACTGGCCGGATGGGGCTATTTGGCGGGCTACGCCAGTTTCAAAGAGGCGGCGGATTATATGGCGGATATGGCCAGGGATCTGCAAAGAATCTACAATTCCTGGGACGATATGCTGGAACACATGCTTCTGGGACTGGAATTTATTACCGGGCAAAGCCGCGGCGACCGGAATTCCAACCTGTATAAAATAGATCAATTCAACAAAAAAGAGATGAAAAATCCTGACGGCTTATGGAGCCGGATACCGTGGGATTTCCAGCTGATGAATTCCGGGTCAGGCCCGGAATGACGGAGGGCTTCCCGGATTCCGGGACGAGCCCGGAATGACGGGCGTGTGTTAAAAATTAAAAATGAAATGGAGGAATTTTTATGTCTCTCGTGTCAACAAAGGAAATGTTCAAGAAGGCTTATGGGAAGTATGCTGTGGGGGCGTTCAACGTAAACAACATGGAAATCATCCAGGGGATTGTGGATGCCGCTCAGGAAGAGAAAGCGCCTTTGATTCTGCAGGTCTCCGCCGGCGCCAGAAAGTACGCCAAGCATATCTATCTGATGAAGCTGGTGGAAGCGGCGATGGAAGACAGCGGATTGGACATTTGCCTGCATCTGGATCACGGGGCGGATTTTGAGGTGTGCAAGTCCTGTGTGGACGGCGGATTTTCTTCCGTGATGATCGACGGTTCCAAGCATCCCTTTGAGGAAAACGTAGCTCTGACGAAACAGGTTGTGGAATACGCCCACTCGAAAGGTGTGGTGGTGGAAGGCGAATTGGGGAAACTGGCCGGGGTCGAGGACGCGGTCAAGGTGAAGGCGGAGGACGCCACGTATACCGATCCGGATCAGGCGGTGGAATTCGTTAAGAGGACCGGCGTCGATTCCCTGGCGATCGCCATCGGAACCAGCCACGGCGCGTACAAATTCAAAGGGGAGCCCAAGCTGGATTTCCCGAGACTGGAAAAAATAGCGGCCATGCTGCCCGGTTTTCCCATTGTATTGCACGGGGCTTCCACGGTTTTGCCTGAATTTGTAAAAAAATGCAATGAATTCGGCGGCGATATCAAGGACGCTCAGGGCGTTCCGGAAGAAATGCTCCGCAAAGCGGGCACGATGGGCGTATGCAAGATCAACATCGATACGGACCTGAGATTGGCCATGACGGCGTCTGTGCGGGAATATCTGGTGAAAAACCCGGGGGATTTCGACCCGCGTCAATATTTGAGCCCCGCCCGCGAAGCCATCAAGAAGATGGTTCAGCACAAGATCAAAGACGTCCTGAATTGCAGCAATCAAGCCTGACAATCTGAAATACGCTTCATTAACTGAAAACAAATTGAAGACAAATTAAAAGCAGATTAAAAAACGACGCCTTCGGCAAGGATATAGCCGGAGGTGTTTTTTTTGATGATAAAACGGATAAAATGGACGTTTGGCGCCGTCTGTCTGCTGTGCCTTCTTTTGGCGGCGCGTTTGGCCTTTTTGCAGCTTTATGACGGGATCCATTCCGGCTCGGGCCTGGCGGGGGAAGCCTCCGATTTGTGGAACCGTTCCATTGTGACGGAGGAATATGTGCGGGGCGAGATTTTTGACCGGAATATGATTTCTATGACGGACGGCAAGATCAAAAGCAGGCTGACGGCGTTTCCGGCGGTTCTCTATAATTTGGAACTGACCGTCGCCGCCCTGGATTCATTGGATCCGGACACGAAGGAGCGTATGCTCCAATGGATCGAGCGGCTCGGCGGCGGGCCGATTCCGCAAACCGGTGTGTTTTATCCTGATCCGCTGGCGCCCGAGACGCTGCTGAGCGTCGAAAGGGCCAACATACCGGGGCTGGCTGTGCTTCCGATTAAGATAAGGTATGGGGAACGTTCTTTGGCGAAGCATTTGGTGGGATATATGAACCGGGTGGATCCACAAACCTGGAACGAATTGGCGTCCGGGAACAAAACCCGCGAAAATTCCGCCAGCCCCAAAGCCTATGGGAAGGATGATTTTATCGGGGTCGCCGGTTTGGAAAAAAAATATGAAAATTGGCTGAGAGGCGGCGCGCCCCAGCAGAAAGCGCAGGGAATCACGGACGCCTCCGGCGGGATATTGCCGGGACTGATACAAGTCGAAAGCGGGCTGGAGGATCCTTACCGCAATCATATTGTTTTGACTTTGGATAAAAATATTCAGGAGCAGGTGGAATTCATCATGGACGGCGCTGTGGGCAAAGGCGCGGTGGTGGTTCTGTCGGTGGAAACGGGGAATGTGCTGGCGATGGCCAGCCGCCCGGATTTCGACCAAAACCGGATCGGGGAATCCCTGCTCGCGGAAGACGCTCTGATTTCCAGAGCGGACAGGGAGAGCTTCTATCCGGGTTCTGTTTTTAAATTGGTCACGGCGGCGGCGGCGTTGGAATCCGGATTGATTCAGGAAGACACCCGGTTTCTGTGTACCGGATCCTATGTCTTTCCGGACGGCGTCCGCATCGGATGCGCTCAGGCTCACGGGCTCGTCAGTATGGAAGAGGCTTTTGCCCAGTCATGCAACGCGGCTTTTGTGCATTTGGGCGTTCAAGTCGGCGCGGAAAGGCTGAACGCCATGGGAGAGCGCCTGGGATGCGGCACGATGCTGGGTTCCGGCGCGCCGCCGGCCTTAACGGGCAATACGTCCATCGGCCAGGAAGGCGTGCAAATCAGCCCGCTGCAAGCCGCGAGGATGCTGGGAACCGTCGCCCGGGGCGGGGTGGATATCGAGCCCGGCGTTGTTTCCCGAATACTGAACAACCAGGGGAAAGTCGTTGAGACCGTTGAGAAATCGGAAGCAAGCCGGCGGGTTTTGTCTCCCGATACGGCCGATCTCTTAAATCAATGGCTGAAAACAGCCGTCAGGGAAGGCACCGGCAAAGACGCCCGGGCGGAACCCTGGGGCGCGGCCGGCAAAACGGGCACCGCGCAGGCCAACAGCGCGGGCCGGGTGATCGCCTGGTTCGCGGGATATTTCCCCGAGGAGAATCCCCAATACGCGGCGGCGGTCATGATCGAGGAAGACCCGGACGGCGACAGGCAGGGACTGCGGGGCGGGAAAGAGGCCGCGGAGGTTTTTCGTGAAATCGTCATAAAAATTATGCGGCAATCTGGTAAATCTGACAAAATTTTTATAACATAGAGTTTCGCGATCCGGCGCATCATATGCCTGTAACACGATGCACAAACAAAACACAAGGAGGCAATGAAATCATGAATAACAACACGAGTTCCAGCAGCAAATCAATGGTTCCCGGAGCGAAGCAGGCGCTCAACACCCTGAAGCAGGAGACCGCCAGTGAATTGGGAATCACCAATTACCAAAATATGGACAAGGGCACGTTGACTTCCCGGCAAAACGGCTATGTGGGCGGCTATATGACCAAGAAGCTGGTTCAATACGCCGAAGAGCAAATGAAAAACCAGATGCCCCAGCAGTAACTGAAAAAGCTGCCCGTATTCCATCAGAAAGGCAGCCGCGGTAAGGCAAGTAAAAGAGAACGGCGCGGGTCGCGCCGTTCTCTTGTTACATTTCTGTCCCCCCGTCATTCCGGCGCCATATTCTTGTCATTCCGGGCTTATCCCGGAATGACGGGGGATAGACAAACCCGGCAATATTTCGGCGGACGGTCTGGGGCGGCAGAATGCCGCCCCCTACGGCGCCGGGAGCGGCGCAATCCGTAGGGGCGGCATTCTGCCGCCTGTTTCTGACGGACATGATCCTCAACAGGGAATATCGTCTGGCGCGATTCGCGGTTAGCGTTGATTTCCATCGATATTTCTGTTAATATATGAATGTAATGAGAACCGCGGGAGGATGGGGGGTGGGCCGGTTTGAGTCTGGTAGAATCTGAGAATGTTTCTGTCGGTGATTTTCTGACAGACGATTCATATGAATTGGCTGAGTATTGGATGAAAGAAGTGCTTAGGGAGGGCGATATATTAGGCGCCGGTAATTTTGGAGGGTTCGTTGTTCCGGATGTGTTTGGGAGCGAGCTGTTTTGATCACGCGGGCCGCGAAAGGGGAGTTGTGCTTATTGTATGGATACTTATGAGAAATTTGTGCAGGATCTGGACCGGTATCTGAGGCTGGATTTGACAGGTTATAAGAGGCCCCAGATGGAGCGGCGCATCAATACCTTGATGCGCAATCTGGGGATGAGGGACTATGATCATTTTGTGGAGTCCATGCGGAAGGACAAGGCGATATTTGAGCGTTTCCTGGATTATATGACGATCAATGTGTCGGAGTTTTTCAGAAATCCGACGCAGTGGGATGTGCTGGAAAATAAAATCGTTCCGGAATTGATCAAAAAAACCCCCAATCTGAAGGTCTGGAGCGCGGGGTGTTCCACGGGGGAGGAGCCTTATACGCTGTCCATGCTGCTCCAGGAGAGATTCCCGGCGGGCAGGCACAGTATTTTGGCGACGGATTTTGACGAGCATGTCCTGGCGAAGGCCAAGGCCGGTTTATACGCCAAAAAAAACACCGGGGGCATTCCGGCGCCTTATTATAAAAAATATTTTGACGAATCCGCCGATGGGGTCCAGGCAAAGGACAGCTTGAAGAAAATCATCACGTTTCGCCATCAGAATCTCTTGAGAGACCGGTTCCCGGATAATTTCGACTTGATTCTGTGCCGCAATGTGGTGATCTATTTCACGGAAGAGATTAAGAGAGTGCTGTATACCAATTTCTTCAAGGCGCTGAGGCCGGGCGGCGTCCTTTTTACGGGGAGTACGGAACAGATTATGGGGGCGGCGGAAATCGGTTTCCACAGCGTGGCGGTGTTTTTTTACGGAAAACCGGATAAGTAGAGCCGATTCACAGCGCAATCCAAAAGAAGGGGACTAGCTAAAATGGAAGATAAATCCATATTCGTCATCGATATAGGAACGCGGACAGTGATCGCCCTGCTGGCGCGTATGGCCAATGACCGCCTAGTCGTGGACCGTATGATTATGAAAGAGCACCAGAGCCGGTCCATGCTGGACGGGCAAATTCATCTGGTGGATCAGGTTTCGGTGGTTGTGAAGGAATTGCTGGATATGATCACGGAGGCGAGCGGGCAAAAACCATCGGCTGTGGCGGTGGCCGCCGCCGGGCGCACGCTGAGGACGGCGAGGGGAAGCGCCTCGTACCGGCTGCCTATGAGCGTTGTTTTGACTCAGGAGCAGGTGCTGCCGGTGACGCTGGAAGCGGTCTATGAAGCCCAAAAAACCCTGCCGAGCAAGGGGAGGGTGCCTTTGTCCCAGCAGTATTACTGCGTGGGCTACAGCGTTGTTTCTCAGTCTTTGGACGGGGCCGGGCTGGGCTCCCTGATCGGTCAGAGAGGGCAGGAGCCGCAGGTGGATGTGGTGGCGACGTTTTTGCCCCGGATTGTGGTGGATTCGCTGCAGACGGTGATTCAGTCCGCGGGGCTGGAGTTGATCAATATGACGCTGGAACCCATCGCTGTCAGCAATTTGGTGCTCAATCCCTCTATGCGCAATTTGAATTTGGCTTTGGTCGATATCGGGGCGGGGACTTCCGATATCGCGATTTGTTCCGAGAACAGCATCAGCGCTTTTGGCATGGTGGCCATGGCCGGGGATGAGATCACGGAAAAAATCAGCGATCATTATCTGCTGGAT
This sequence comes from Peptococcaceae bacterium, assembly GCA_031264885.1. GTDB lineage: Bacteria > Bacillota > Peptococcia > DRI-13 > UBA5745 > JAISDM01. The sequence goes on from JAISDM010000163.1 coordinate 8,118, forward strand.
TTTAACGAGGCGGAAAAAGCGAAGAGACTGATCAATGATCATGAGGAAATTGAAGCGGTGGATGTGCTGGGGCTCCGGCAGGTCTTAAAGAAAGAGGACATCATGAAGGTCCTGGAACCCACCGTGGATGAGCTGGCGGACGCCATTGCCAAACAGATTCTGGAGTTGAACGCCAAACCGCCCCAGGCTGTGCTGCTGGTGGGAGGGGGGAGTTTGACGCCGGGATTGAGAAGCAGCCTGATCCGCGCTTTAAATCTGCCGGAGAGCCGCGTCGGGATTCAGCAGGCGGACCGTTTGCCCAACATTGAGAATTTGAGCCCGGAGTTCCACGGCCCAAATTTTATCACAGTTCTGGGGATTGCTTACAGCGCCTTGATGCAGCCTTCCGCGGGCGTGACCAATGTGGAAGTGAACGATGTGCCGGTCCGGATCTTGAATTTGTCAAAAAACAATGTGGCGGAGGCTTTGATCAACGGCGGTCTCAATTTAAGGGATATCTACGGCCATCCGGGGCAGGCCGTGACGTTTGAGCTGAACGGGCAGGTGCGTTCCATTCCGGGCAAAAGCGGCAAGCCGGGGGAGATATATTTGAACGGCGAAGCGGTCGATTTCATTGATCCGGTCAAGGAGGGGGACAAAATCCGGTTCGTTCCGGGCGAAAAAGGGGAGGACGCCGCGGCGACGGCCAAAGATTTGCTGGATACCATTCCCATGCAATGTACGCTGAATGACGATGTTCCGATTCCTTTGAGCGTGGAGCTGCGGGATGAATACGGACCTGTGGAGTCGGACAGAATGATTGTGGACGGGGGAAAATATACGCTGGAATCGAAAGAAACCGTCCGGGATGTTTTGGTCAGGCAGAATATGGAGGCGTACCTGGGTTTCGTACTGGTCAACGGGGAGAATTACGCGCTGGAGAAGAAGGCGATTATTAGAAAGAACGGGACTGAATCCGCGATGGACGAGGCATTGCTTCCGGGGGATCACATTTTTTACGGGCCGCCTGAGGTTTTGACGGTGAGGGATTTCATGACCGCCGAATATCCGGCGCCTTTGGAGGTGACCGTCAACGGGGAAAAGATTGTTTTTAACGATGTGCAAATCAGGGTGAACGGCCAGGACGCCGGGCGGGAGGCTACGGTGAAGGCGGGGGATATATTGGAGTTTCATCATGGGAAGAAAGGGTACGAGCCTATATTGGTGGATATTTTTACCAAGGTCAATTTCGATCACAAGAATCCGCCGCCGGACAAGAATCAATTGGTGTTTCTGGTGAACGGGGAGGAGAAACAATATACGTATGTGCTGCAGCCTGGGGATAACATCATTCTTGGCTGGATGTAGGAATCGCCGTCTTCGATGTGAGTCTGCGGATCAATTTCTCGGGATCCGCGCATTCCGACGGGGTGACGAAGAGGCAGCGCAGACCGGACATGCGGCAGTATATCCGGGATTTGCCGTGCTGGGACGGGTCTGTGGGGGTGGATGCGGGCAGGTATTTGACGGCGAGTTTCATGCGTGGGATATAGAAATCAAAGCACTGGCCCTTGACCGTATAATTCTCGATGATGGAGCGTCTGGGATAGGCCAGGCTGATGATCCGCCGGAGGAGGCTTCTGTCTTTGTCCGCGGCGGAGGGCGGGGTCTCGGTCTCCGAGGACGGATCGGCGGCGGCGGTGGTTGGGCCTCCGGCGGCTGGGTCGGCGGCGATTGGGGCTCCGGCGGCTGATGGATCGTCGGCGATTGGGGCGGCGGCGGTGGTTGGGGTTGGGCCTCCGGCCGGGCCGCCCGGATGTGGGCCGTTTTCGCCTGTCTGCGGGCTGTTGGGCTGCGGATTATGTGACGTCGGATCATGGGGCTGTGAATCGTGTGGCTGGGAGGCGCCGGGGACGGGCGGCGCGGCTGGATCGCTCGGCTGCGAAGTTGGCGGCTGGGAGGCGCCGGGGCCGGGCTGTGAGTCGTCTGACTGTGGAGGTTGCGGCTGCGAGGCCGAGCCGCCTGGCTGTGGAGCCGGCTGCGTGGCCGGGCCGCCTGACGGGCCGGAACCGGCGTTTTTTTCCGCGGCGCCGCCTGTGCCAGGTTTCCACTCGGACAGGATCCTGTACACGGCTTGCTGATAATACGCGTCCCAGTCCGCTTCGGAACGCCGCGGGGCTTTTTGAAGCAAAACCTCCTTCAGAGTGGGGAGGAGAAGGTCGTTCCGGTATTCCAGCAAGGGGAGAAATAAATTCCGCAGATTGTCCAAGGATTCCTGGAAAAAAGAAGCGGAAAACTCTTGACTTTTTGGGTCGCTTTGATATAATGTGTAAATGCCGCCGGTTAGTTTGTCTACATGAGATAGAATACGATCTTCCGCGGATTGCATACGCGTCACCTCGTTCGTGTAAATTTTAATATCATCATATGAGCGCAATCCGCGAAATAGACCCTTGACGAAACGCCTGTAGTTTGATAAGATACGGTTTGTTCGTCAAGCGGGGCATAGCGCAGTTTGGCAGCGCACCTGGTTTGGGACCAGGGGGTCGGGGGTTCAAATCCCTCTGCCCCGACCAGTTTCTTATGACATGGCCCGGTGGTCAAGAGGTTAAGACACGGCCCTTTCAAGGCTGTAACACGGGTTCGAGTCCCGTCCGGGTCACCAAATTATAGCGATTCACTATGAAAATAGAGTTTATTTATGCGAAGCGGAAACACTCTTGGGACTCGAACCCGAGAGGGCGTTTCGCGAAGCAAAACGTCATGAGCCACGGACGCGGCGAAAGATCAGCCCAAGCCAGAGGCTTGGGCTGGCGAGTCCCGTCCGGGTCACCAAATTATTAGAAAGAGCGTTTTACGGAGCCGTGGTGTAGTGGCCTAACATGCCTGCCTGTCACGCAGGAGATCGCGAGTTCGACTCTCGTCGGCTCCGCCATAAGCCGACGTAGCTCAATTGGCAGAGCAGCTGATTTGTAATCAGCAGGTTGCGGGTTCGAGTCCCATCGTCGGCTCCACGAAAAAAATACGGGTGAAGTTCAAAGTTCAAAGCTCAATAACTTGTGGATTGAGTTTTGAAGTTCGAATTTCGAACTGCTTTATAAACAGTGGAGGGATTCCCGAGTTGGCCAAAGGGGGCAGACTGTAAATCTGCTGGCACTGCCTTCGAAGGTTCGAATCCTTCTCCCTCCACCATTTTTTTTGGGGTGTAGCCAAGTGGTAAGGCAACGGACTTTGACTCCGTCATTCGTTGGTTCGAGTCCAGCCACCCCAGCCACTTTGTTCATTATTTATAATATGCGGTCATGGCGGAATTGGCAGACGCGCTAGATTCAGGTTCTAGTGTCCGAAAGGATGTGGAGGTTCAAGTCCTCTTGACCGCACCAACTAAATTGCCCAATTTAGATATTGGGCTTAAGAAGTCCGCTGTCACGCGGGTTTTCGGACATGCGAAAAGCGATTTTCGGATGTCCGTTTTTATGGATATAACGAGGGGTTTTGA
>JAISDM010000193.1 GCA_031264885.1 Peptococcaceae bacterium
CGGCGCCGTGAACTCATAGGCGCTGTTTGCGGGACGGATGTCCGTATCCAGCAATACCGTCTCCGTAAGCCCTATGAGCTCAAGCTGACTCTGGCTTTGAACGGTCAAACGCCCGACAGTCGGGCCGGCGCCGGCGGAACCGGAATCCTCGGCGGAACCGGGGGCGCCGGGGCCGCCGCCCTCCCAGGTCAGGTTCAGGCGGTAGGTTTCTCCCGGCGTCAGCCGTATGGAACGGGACAGAGAAGCCCAGTTCCCGTCGGCGCCGAAGTCCAGCGGCCGGGTCCAATGGAACGCCAGCGCGGCCGCCGCCGCTCCGGCCGCGATGATCAGGACGGCCAGAATCGCCAGAAATCCGCGGCGCTTCGGCAGGGCTTCCGGCAGAGCGCGGAGGAAAGGCGCCGCGTAAATGATCCCCAGGCCGGTGAGCAGCACATAAGCGGCAAAAACAATCCAGCCGGCGGGGGGGAGGAGGCGGGTTCCCCCGCCGGTTAAATAGGAGAGCGCCGCGCCGGCCAGGAAACCAAACCCCGAGGTCCCTATGAGCGCGGCGCCGGCGCCGGCGCGCTTGACGGCGGGCATCAAGCGGAAAAACAGAATCAGAGCCGGGATCCAGATCAGAAACGCCCCTCTGCTGACGGTCAGAAAGAAAGCGGCTTGAATCCATATACAGGAGGAAGCCGCCAGAATCTGTTCCCGCTTGCCGGAAGCCTCGGCCATCCAGGCAGCGGCCAGGAAATACACCGCCATCCAATAGACCGCGGCGGTGTTTGGATACTGAAAGGTGCCGTAGAGGCGTCCGCTTTCGATTAAGTTAAAAAAAACGCCCTTCCCGCTGTTATCGAACCCCAGGAAAGCGATGCCTCGGTTCAAAACCGACGCCGCGCCGCCGCCAAAATACGCGTCTAGGCTCAGGAGCGCCGTACCCAGGCCGAAACAGGACAGACCCTTTTGAAACCAGCGTTTGTACTCGGGGATCTGGCGGTTTAAACGCTGACACAGCCAAACCCACACCAGGCAGCAGACATATTTGCCGAACTCGATCCAGGCTTGCCGCGGATACACCGCGTTCAGGGCGCTAAAAAAAAAGGCCGCGGCTATGATCCCCGCCGCGGCCAGCGGAGCGTTCCCGCCGGCCGCCTCAGCCTTATAAAAAAACCAGTAAATCACGCCGGCCAAAATCACGGCGATTTGCGCCCAAATATATTGGGTTTCATAAAAAGAGCCGCTGAGATACGGCGATAGAAAAAGAGCCGATAAAGCAAGCCAGGCGGCGGCGTGTAAAAACTGCCGCCGACTTGTTTGAGAGCTCGTTTTAGGGTTTATTGGGGGCTTCGGCTGCGCGCCTGTTTTTGACTCGCGTTTGCTTCGGCGGGTCACGCGGCGATGATCCCTTTTTGCAGAAGCTGTATTTTTCTCCGGGCCTGATAGTCGTCGAATTCCGCTTTCTTTAAGTTATATTTGGCCATTTCCACATTGAGATCCTCGGATAGATATTGAATCTGGGGAATCAGCCCCAAGCCGTACTGTTTTTCCGAGATTTGCCGATTGATTTCAGCCAGGGTCAGGTCTCTTTTCAACAGGTCGATTTTGGTTTGGCTTTGCTCCAGCGCCGCGAAGAAGCTTTCCGTCACGGTGTTCAGCGAACGCTTTGTCTCGGACAGGGCCACGGCCATGGTTCTGCCCGCCGCCGCCAGACGTTCCTTGGTGTTGTTTCCGGAGCCGGGGATTTGGTCCGCCTTCTTGTTTATTTTATCCAGATCCCGGGCCAGTTGTCTGACGGTCAGGGAGTTCTCCAGGGCAAGCTGCTCCACCCGAACGGGATCTTTCTCGTAAGGGGTCGCGGGAAATTCGGGCGCCGCCAGGAAAAAGGGCGTGCCCGCCGGCAGTCCGAGATAGCTGTCCATCTGCAGCTTGGCCGCCGCGATGCCGTCTTTGAGAGCGGCGATTTGCTGTTCGGTGTTTTTGATGTCCTGAGCCGCCTGCTCTACGCTCACGGCGGCGGCCAGCCCCAATTCATACTGCTTATCGGTAATCAGCTTCTTTTTTTGCAGCAGTTCCAGGGACTTCTCTGTGATTTGGATGGTGTCCTCCATGTAGACTAACTGCAGATAAAGGACCTCCGCGTCGTAGCCGACCTTGTCTCTCAGCTGATCCAGCGCGTTCTGCTTATCGCGCAGCGTATCGCGGGAATCCTCATGGGCGTCGATCAGGCTTTGGACGCTCACCGTCATGGTCTCCAGCGCGCCGGCCATTTCCGGGCTGACCAAAGAGGAATCGTAGGTGCCGCCTGTCATGGCGTAGAAATTCCCGACAGATTCCGCCTGAGCCGTCTGCGCCGTTATATAGGCGGCGGACTCATTGGCTCTCGCCGTGTCGATCTCCGCTTTCTGCTGCTCGATTTGCGGCGCCATACTGGCGGCCAGGTCCCGGACTTCCTTCAGAGTATATTCTTTACCTTCGGGGGCCGGATCGGCGGCCGAAACCGAAGACGCGCCCACTGCCAGACACATGAGGACAGCGCAGAACAAAGCGGCGGATTTTTTCTTTTTGGTCATGAATGAACCTCCTTTTCGACCGATGGGTCGGTCATTTCATTTTAATCAACATCGGCGAAGTTGTCAATTCTTCGCTGATCCGCTATTGTGAATTTTATGTAAAATCGGGTCCTGCTCAGGGGTGGGTCACCCTGTCATTCCGGGTTTGTCCCGGAATGACAGGATATGGCGCCGGAATGACAAGATATGGTGGTTTTCCGGACGGTCCCGGGCGGCAGGATGCCGCCCCTACGGCGCCGAAAGGTTATCATTTCGGCATACGTGGGCCCGTACCCGTAGGGGACGGCGTCCTCGACGTCCCGTGGGTTTCCATTCGGCGCCGCCGTATGATGTCAATTTGCAATGCGGGGCGTCGAGGATCCGACGGTTCCACGCGGCAAAATGCCGCCCCTACGGTATCACGACGGTACCATGAACAATGCGTCCGTAGGGGCGGCATTCTGCCGCCCGTCTTTGCAGACGCGGATTCCATTACGAAGCGCGGTTCCGGTTCCTGTTATTTATAATTTGTATTGATCCGGATCTCCCGGGTGGCGGGGAAGTATTGTATTTCCAGATCCAGACGGGCGTTGATCATGTTCAAGGGGGTCATCAGTGTGCCGTCGAACATCATGGGTCCGGGTTCTTCCGCCCGGCTGGAGACCAGGGAGCCGCCGTTCCATGTGATTTGTTGAGTGACGGGATCCCAGAGGATGTGTACGTCCAGGCTTTCGCCGAGCCAGGCGGCGGGTATCATGGAACGGCCGCGATAGAGGAACGGCGCGATTTTGGCGGTGAGCGGCCTCCCGTTCCAGGAGGCTTCCGCCGATCCCAGGGTGATCCGGAGCTGAGACAGCTCGTGGGTCTGGGCCAGAGTCAGCTCGCCCAAACGCTGGGTCACGCAGACCAGCGCCTGATTGGCTGTGTCCCGCCAGCCGCCCAGGAGGCCGAGACGGGTCCCGCTCCGCCGCAGGACGCCTGTGAGCAGCGCGCCGTTTGGCTCCGGGAGACTCTGTCCGGCTAAGTTCCAGGTCACCCGCGCCGGGCCGTCAAAGAGGACGCTTCGGAGATTGCCGTAGCCGTCGTGGATTTGGGCGTCGCACAGGAACCGGGTCCCGGGTACGGCGTACAAGCCTTGCTGCTGATAGGGTCTTTGCGGATCGGGGGAATCCACGGAGGCGTCCAGCGGAAGGGGTTGAATCACAAATTGAACCAGCGCGTTCGGGCTCAAATTGGAAAAAGCGGCTGAACTCAGCGCGGCTGGCGGCAGTTCCAGGGTCAGCGCCGTACCGTGGCGGAGGATCAGGGACTGTCCCCGGCTCGCCAAAGTTTGGAGGAAATCCGGGGTGAATGTCACGCCTTGGGAATAGCCGCTCAGGTTCAGGGAAGCCTTTCCTGTGGCGTCCAAAATCTCCGAGACCGCGGCTTCTCCCGAAGGCGGCCGGGTTTGGACACCGGCTTGCGGCGCTTGCGGCCCCACCGCGATGGGAATGTCAACCCGCCGGACGGAAGGGGTCTGGGCCCGGTTGAATTCGGGATACCAGAGGGCGGCGATGACCAAGTCGCTCCCCGGCGCCAGTCCTTCCAGATAAAACCCCGTTTGGCCCCGGCTGACGCGGACCAACGACTCCGGCGCGGCGATTTGAAGCAGCTCCGGCGGCACCGGCGTGTCCTCCCGGGCCGAGGAATAAAAGAATTGGAAAGGCAGAAGCAGCGACTGGCCGACGGGGAGATAAAGGGGTGAGGACCCCTTATACAGCAGAGAAGCGGGCAAAACGCCGGGGCCGTCGATAAAATTGCCGTCCAGATTCACCAGGCGGCCGGCCGGATGATCGTTTTTTTCCCGGAGAAAATTATTGGATACATTCAATCTGGAAAGCGCCGCCGGGAAATCGAACTGTTCGATGCCGGTCAGCAGATTGTCGGATAGATCCAGGTAATTGAGGGTTCCCGGCAGCGTGAGGCTGACCGCCGCCGTGATTTGATTGTGGCTCAGATCCAGATATTCGAGCCGGGCGGGCAGGGCCTGGCCCCCCAGAAGCGTCAGCCGGTTATGGGAGGCGTTCAAGAACGTAAGATTGGGGAAATGCTCGACCCCTTTTAAAGAAGTCAGTCCCAGGCCGGAAATATCCAGGATTTCCACAGACGCGAGCAGCGGATCCCCGGACTGCAAGGGCAGAGTAAGGGCGCCCGGGATCTGACCGCGGACGGCTTCATATAAAGCGGGGTCAAAATCCGCGTAGTTGATGATCTGGCTGGTAAGCGCGCGTCCCCAGACCGGATGAGTACACAGAAACAACAAAGCCATGAGCGTGAGGACCACAGGCGCGATCCCCGGCGCGATCCGAAAATCCGCGGATTCTCTATGCTTTCTCAAGTGTATTGCGCCTCCTTTAGATGATTGTATCACCGCCCCGGAATTTTTGCACGGATATTTTTTCTTTTCATATACACACGGACATGATACAATAATTCAAACGCTGTTATCAACGGGAATGAAGGCAGGTGCGTTTCAGTGGCTTTAGGTTTTTTAAAAAGTATATTGGACACCAACGCGAAAGAGATCAAACGTTATTCCAAAGCTGTGGAAAAGATAAACGGTTTGGAGCCCCGGTTTGCGGCGATGTCGGATTCCATGCTCAGGGAAAAAACCGCGGAGTACAAGGGCCGGTATCAGAAGGGGGAAGCCCTGGACGCGCTGCTTCCCGAAGCCTTCGCGATGGTTCGCGAAGCGTCCAAGCGGGTTTTGGGAATGCGCCATTTCGACGTGCAGATGATGGGCGGGATCACCCTTCATGAGGGCAAAATCGCCGAGATGAAAACCGGCGAGGGCAAAACCCTTGTGGCCACATTGCCGGCTTATCTGAACGCGCTCACAGGCGAGGGCGTACACATCGTTACGGTCAACGATTACCTGGCGCGAAGGGATTCGGAGTGGATGGGGCAGATCCACCGCTTCCTGGGGCTGTCCGTGGGGCTGATCGTTCACGGACTGGATTTTGACGACCGCAAGAAGGCGTATGCTTCCGATATCATTTACGGCACCAATAACGAATTCGGTTTTGACTACCTCCGGGACAACATGGTCTTCCGCCCGGACAATATGGTTCAGCGGAAGCTGAATTACGCCATTGTGGACGAGGTGGACAGCATACTGATCGACGAGGCCCGGACGCCGCTGATTATATCCGGACAGGGGGATAAGCCCAAGGACCTGTATTATCAGGTGGCGAGGGTCATACCCAAACTGAAAAAAGAAGAGGATTACACCCTGGATGAAAAAGCGCGGAGAGCCGCGCTGACGGATTTCGGCGCGGAGAAAGTCGAGAATATGCTGGGGATCGACAGCCTCTACGACAGTGTGAACGTGGAGATGGCCCATCATGTGAACCAGGCCCTTCACGCTCACGCGGTGATGAAGCGGGATGTGGATTATGTGGTCAAGGACGGGCAGATCATCATCGTGGATGAATTTACCGGGCGCCTCATGTTCGGCCGGCGCTACAGCGAAGGGCTGCATCAGGCGATCGAGGCCAAGGAAGGCGTAAAGATCGAGAAAGAGTCCCAGACGCTGGCGACCATCACATTCCAGAATTATTTCCGCATGTACGGCAAGCTTTCGGGCATGACAGGCACGGCCATGACTGAGGAAGAGGAACTGCGAAAGATATACAAGCTGGAAGTGATCGTAATCCCCACAAATAAGGAAATGATCCGCAAGGACATCCCCGACGTAGTATACCGCACGGAAGACGGCAAGTTCGGCGCGGTCGTGGACGATATCATCGAGCGCCACGACAGCGGCCAGCCTGTGCTGGTGGGCACCATCTCCATCGAAAAATCCGAACATCTGAGCAAGCTCCTGAAGACGGAAAAAATCCCCCATCAGGTGCTGAACGCCAAATTCCACGAGCAGGAGGCTTCCATCGTGGCCCAGGCGGGGCGGCTGGGCGCGGTAACGGTTTCCACCAATATGGCCGGACGCGGAACCGACATCCTCCTGGGGGGCAATCCGGACTTTCTGGTAAAACAAAGGATGATCACGGAGGGCTTCGATTCGGCCTTGATTGAAGCGGCCGCCGGCCATCAGGAGGAAACAGACGAACAGATTCTGGCCGCCAGGGGTCATTACCAGGAACTGATGGAAGAGATAGCCAAGTCCATCGCCGAGGAACACGAACAGGTGGTGAATTTGGGCGGACTGCACATCATAGGCACGGAGCGTCACGAGAGCCGGCGCATCGACAACCAGCTGCGGGGCCGGGCCGGGCGCCAGGGCGATCCGGGTTCCAGCCAGTTTTATATCTCCCTGGAGGACGACCTGATGCGTCTGTTCGGTTCGGAGAACTTCATGGGCATCATGGATAAACTGGGGATGGACGACGACGCGCCCATCGAGAACGCCATGATCGGCCGGGCCCTGGAATCCGCCCAGCGCAGGGTGGAGGCGCGGAATTTCGACATGCGCAAGAACGTGCTGGAATACGACGACGTGATGAACCAGCAGCGCGAGGTCATCTACGGCCAGCGCCGCCGGGTTTTGGAAGGGGAGGACCTGGGCGAGTATATTCTGGACATCATCGAAAAAACGATAGAATCCGGGATCAACCGGTTCGCGGGGGGAAGCAAGCATCCGGAAGACTGGGATTTGGAGAGCCTGGTTCAATACGCCGAGCGGATATTTTTGCCGGGCAGCGGGATCAAAGCCGAAGATTTGGCTTCTTTGGACGATTGGAAGGCGCGGGATTTGTTTTTGTCCAGAGCTATGGAGGAATACGAGGCCAAGGAGGCGGCCATCGGAGCGGAACAAATGCGGGAATTGGAACGCGTTGTGACGCTGCGGGCGGTGGACGCCAAATGGATGGATCATCTGGACGCCATGGATCAGCTGCGGCAGGGGATCGGGCTGCGGGCTTACGGACAAAGGGATCCCCTGATCGAATACAAGCATGAGGCTTATGACATGTTTGCGGAAATGATTTCTGAAATTCAGGAAGAAATCGTCCGTTATATATATCATGTGACGATTGTGGAACAGCCGAAAGAGAGAAGGGGTCTGAGTGAGAACCGATACGGGGAGACTGACGGCAAGCCGGGTCCGGTCGCCAACGTCAAAATCGGCCGTAATGATTTATGCCCCTGCGGCAGCGGCAAGAAGTATAAGAAATGCTGCGGACGGGCTCAGGCGGGAGGAGATTAAATGTCGATTGAGTTAAAAAGGGAGATTGATTTGAGCGCTCAGCGCATCCTGGACCTTAGGAGGTCTCTTTGACATCCCTGGCAAAACGGCGCGGCTAAGCGCGCTGGAAGAACAGATGGGGGCCGCGGATTTTTGGGATAATTTGGACGAAGCCCAGAGGGTTTCTCAGAAGGCCGCGCCTCTGAAGAAGGATATGGATGATTTCGACGCGCTGGGCAGGGACTTGGAGGACGCCAGAACCGCCTATGAGCTGGGGGCGGAGGACGCGGAATATCTGGAGGAAGCGGAGCGGATGCTGTCCGCTCTGTCCGGTAAACTGGACGTCATGGAGATCCAGCTGCTTTTTTCGGATCAATACGATGTGTCCAACGCCATCCTTTCTCTGCACCCGGGGGCCGGGGGCACCGAGAGCCAGGACTGGACGGAGATGCTTCTGCGGATGTACACCCGCTGGGCGGAACGCCACGGCTTCTCGGTGGAGACCCTGGACTACCTGCCGGGAGACGAGGCGGGGGTCAAAAGCGTCACGCTCCTGATCAAGGGCGACAAGGCTTACGGCTATTTAAAGGCGGAGAAAGGCATCCACCGTTTGGTGCGTATTTCGCCCTTCGACGCGTCGGGCCGGCGGCACACGTCTTTCGCGGCGGCGGACGTCCTGCCTGAGTTGGAAGAGACGGATACGGAGATCGTGCTGGATCCCGAGGAGTTAAAAATCGATACCTACCGTTCCGGCGGCGCCGGCGGCCAGCATGTGAACAAGACCGATTCGGCGGTGCGCATTACCCATTTGCCCACGGGCGTTGTGGTTCAGTGCCAGAACGAGCGGTCCCAGATCTCCAACAGGGCCTCGGCGGAAAAAATCCTCAAAGCGAAACTGCTGGTTTTGAAGCGGGAGGAACAGGAGAAAGAAGTGGCCAGCCTGCGGGGGGATCAGCAGGACATCGCCTGGGGCAGTCAAATCCGGTCTTACGTGTTTCATCCGTACAGTATGGTGAAGGATCACCGGACCCGTGTGGAGACGGGCAACGTGCAGGCGGTGATGGACGGGGATCTGGACGCGTTCATCGAAGCGTGGCTGAAAGCCTGCGCCGCGCGGGACAACCAGGTAGACTGATGAGCGATAAGTTTTGCCATTACGCGAATCAGTCATACCCGTTTCCACTGGCCGGCAGCAAATCGCGGCCGGAATTTCCAATGAGTACGAGTATAAAATCAGAGAATATGGAGGTCGGAGAATAATGGATCAGTTTTCTATGAAAGAAAAAGAGAACATCGCTTTGGACATCCGGCGCAACATTGTTCAAATGTTGGGGGAAGCCAAATCCGGGCATCCCGGCGGTTCTCTCTCCGCGGTGGAAATCTTGGTGAACCTCTATTTTGACGCCATGAATATCGATCCCAAGAACCCTCAGTGGGCGGACAGGGACCGTTTCGTTCTGGCGAAGGGGCACGCGGCGCCCGTATTGTACGCGGCGCTGGCGGCCAGGGGCTATTTCCCCAAGGACGAGCTGAAGACGCTGCGGAAGCTGGGTTCCCGGCTCCAAGGCCATCCGGACATGCACCTGCTGCCGGGGGTGGATATCTCCACAGGCTCTTTGGGCCAGGGGGGCTCCGTGGCCGTGGGCATGGCGCTGGCGGGCAAGGTGGACGCCAAGGATTACTTTGTGTACCTGCTTTGGGGAGACGGGGAGCTCCAGGAAGGCCAGGTCTGGGAAGCGGCCATGGCGGCGGCTCATTATAAGCTGGGCAAAATCATCGGCTTCGTGGATCACAATGGCCTGCAAATCGATGGGGATGTGACCCAGGTCATGAATCCGACGCCCATCGACGAGAAGTTTAAAGCCTTCGGATGGCATGTGCAGACGGCGGACGGACATTCGCTGGAGGCGCTGAAGAAAGCGACGGCCGAGGCGAAGACTGTTTTGGACAAACCCTCTGTCGTCGTATGCAAAACAGTCAAAGGCAAAGGGGTTTCCTTCATGGAGAACAACGCGGACTGGCACGGTTCGGCGCCCAACGCGGATCAGGTCCGTCAGGCTTTGGATGAATTGGCGCAGAAATTGGCGTAAGGGAGGTTGGTGAAATATGGGCAAAATTTCGACCCGGCAGGCTTATGGAGAGACGCTGGCGGCGCTGGCGAAAACCCATCCGGAAATTGTGGTTTTGGACGCGGATCTATCCAAATCCACCAAAACTTATGAATTCTTCAAGGTGGCGCCGGAACGTTTTTTTAACGTGGGCATCGCCGAACAGAATATGGCCGGTATTTCCGCCGGTCTGGCCGCCAGCGGCAAGACGGTGTTTATGAGTACCTTCGCCGTATTTGCCTCCGGACGGGCGTTTGAACAAATCCGGAACAGCATTTGTCACACCCGGCTGAATGTAAAGATCGCCGCCACCCATTCGGGGCTGACGGTGGGCGAGGACGGGGGGAGCCACCAATCGGTGCTGGATATCTCCCTGATGCGCGCCTTGCCGAATATGACCGTGCTGGTTCCCGCCGACGCGAATCAGACCCGGAGGATTATCGAGAAAGCCGTTGAGGTCAAAGGCCCCATGTACATCCGGCTGGGCAGGATGGACGTGGAAGAGATCAGCGGCCCGGAGGATTCGTTCCAAATCGGCAAGGCCAACGTACTTAAAGACGGGAAGGACGTCACCCTCATCGCCTGCGGGCTCATGGTTCACGAGGCGCTGAAGGCGGCGGAACTGCTGGAAGCGGAAGGCGTCAAGGCCCGGGTATTGAATATGGCCTCCGTCAAACCCATCGACCAAGGGGCCATTTTGAGCGCCGCTAAAGAGACCGCGGCCATCATCACCGCGGAAGAACATTCCGTCGTCGGCGGCCTGGGCAGCGCGGTGGCCGAGGTGCTGGCGGAACATCCGGGAGCGCCGTTAACGCGCATAGGCGTACAGGATTCCTTCGGCGAATCCGGCAAGCCCGCCGAGCTGCTGGAGAAATACGGACTCACCGCCGCGAACATCGCGGCCGCAGCCAAAAAAGCGATCGGGAAGAAATAAAAATCGAAAACTTCTCCTTGACAAGCCCGCGCCTCCTGTGTTACGGTAGACGTGGAAAAAACATAAATTTCCAAGAGTCCCCTGCGCCGTAAAGGGCAGGGGGATAATAGGTAATCGGGCGCGAATCCCGAACGATACCGTCGCTGTAAGCGCGTGGCTATGTTCGTCGGCGAAAGCCGGTCATTGGATCAAACCGAGAAGGCAGAGCATAACCGGGAGAGAAAGACTCCGAGCGCGCGAGTCAGAAGACCTGCTTGGAAAGTCTGCTTAGGCTTCGGTCTGCGATGTACAGGCCGGTATGCAGGTGGTAATCGCGGAACAGCCTGAGCGGACAAGAAGCTCAGGCTGTTTTTGTTCAATATCATTCAATAAAGATAATTCAATAAAGCAAAAAAACCGAATATATTTCTTCGCAAGCCGTTGCGAAACGCGGCGGTTCAAGGCATTATCTGCGATAATGTCAGGCATGGAAGTGGGGTAAGAATCCCCTGCGAGCGGGTCACTGTGATGCCTGCCCGCTTCCCTTCAGGAAGCGGCGGGACGAGTCAGGTCTTTGCCGGCGAAGAAACGCAAGCTGCTTCCTCGGAATGAGCGGCTGTCGCGCGCCAACGCGCCGGAACCGGGGAAAGAGGGTTCAGGCGCGTTTTTAATTATATTTTTGTCATTCTGGGCTTGTCCCGGAATCCAGGTTCTTTTATTTATCATTTTTGGGTTCGCACCCGCCGGGAAACCGGCGTGGGCATGAAGGGGGGAAGTCATATGCATTTGGCAAGATCAGGCACTTTATTGAAGCGGAGAAAGTCAAAGAAAGACACGCCAGGTATACCGGAACCAAATAAGAGTTTGATAAGGAGAGTGTAAATTATTATGAGACTAAAAAACAACAAATTCGCTGTCATTTTATTAACATTCGTAATGTTCATAAACTTGCTGGGCAGTACTGTATTTGCGGTTGAAAACGATGATCCGGCGGAATATACAGTCACGATTTACGTAGAACAAGTTTACCGCGATGATGAAGGTATCGGTTATCAACAAACACTGACAGATGCCCCGTTGTCATATACGGCGGTTGAAAATCAAACGTTAAAAGAAGTAATAAATGATATTGCAGGTGATGAAGTTTACTTTAAAGATGCCGAATGGGTTGATAATTATGGAAATATAGACACATCCTGGTTAAGCTCGCTTGATGTATACACTGATGATTTAGAGGATTGGGTAAATTATCTGTCATGGTATGATTACTATCCCATCGGCGATGAGTATGTTTACGAAGGCGAATCCTGGATGTATTTCCTAGGAACACCTGCTAACATTCCGGCTACCGTCGATGATTATCCAGGAACTCTGATCGGCGACTATGTAATAACGGGCGATATTACTATTACGCTTAGTTTCGAGTACAATATCTTTACATACTGATTCTAAAAAAATTGAATAGCCTATAGAAACCCGTATGTCGGCGAGGCGGATTATCTGCTTCACCGACATACGTAAATTTAATGTAAAAGGTGGTATCTACTACGAAAAATAGAAAGATCAAGAGAGTACTTGCGATACTGCTTGTGCTGACGTTATATATGAACTTATTCCCTGCTTCCGCGCTCCTTGTACAAGCGAGCGAGCGTCTTCCCGCCGCGCCGAACGGATATGTGGAAAGCGTGACCTTTCCCGCTTACGGGCTTGCCGCGCCATTTGATTTTGATCCAGACGTGACGGAATATGATATCATCATATATGACACGACCTATAGTGGAACAGCCGGTAATTTAGGGACAGGACAATTGACCTTCGCGACGCTGGCTGCAGATGCTCCGAAATCAGGAACGAATTTTGGCGCTCGTTTAGTGACGGCGGATAAACATATTAATTCAAACTCAAATCTGTCAAGTGGTTATAGAGTTAGCACTGTGGTTCTAGCAACTAATTTATATAACAATGTAAGTATTTCTACTCAAGGCAAAGGTAACACAGTCATGCTGCAAGTAGGAACATTTTCTGGCGCCATCAACCAGATTGCTTCTACTTTGACTACAGGTGATGAATATACGTTTAATATTAAGCGAAAAGTCACGCTGAAACAATCAGAGTTTTCGGTTAAAACGGACATAGAAGGAAACTCATTAAATATAACGCCGTCTGCGTCATCGTTCGCCGATAAATTTGTGGTTTCGGCGCCTGAAGGCGCGGAGACGTTGTACATCATGGCTCCCGCTGTAACGCAGACTGATGTAAAGCTGTACTTCGGAAATGGAAGCGGCGGTTGGGAAGAGGGCAAAACTGACGATGCCGCAATTAACACATCCCCTGCAGCGACACCTTATAAATTTGATTTGGAGCAGTACCGGATCGCTACTACCAGCAGTTTGATTCCGTTTAAGCTTGACTACGAAGGCGACGGTTGTGGGGTGGACAGCGAATACACGCTGGAAGTCAGCTATGTTGATTATACCCCCGAATTCACAACACAACCTCAAGGTGGTACCTTTGAAAAAAACGAGCTGCCAAACCTTACAGTTGAGGTTGCGCCCATGGATGAAGGAATATTGACGTACCAGTGGTATTCCTACGAAGAGGTCGGCAGTGAAGGCCACGAAACATATGCCAATAAAACAGCGATTGCGGGGGCTGCGGGCGCGGCTTATACTCCAATGGCATTCGCGGGAAAATTCGCTTATGAGTGCGTGGCTACACGCACTGTAAACGGAACACCATATGCGCAAACAAGTGACAGAATTTTGGTTTATATAAACCCAACTTATTTAACCGCGCCTACGTTTGTCACTCAACCTGAGTCTCCTTCCAATTCGTTTGTCGGCCAGGAACCGAATGCTGTTTTTGTGAGTTATAACGCAATATTGCTTGATAAAATTGGCAGCGACCGTGTTAAAGTGTCGATGAGTCTGTTCCGTAACACAAGTAATTCTTACGATGGCGGAATTTGCGTCGCCGATTTGGGCGATAGAGCAGGGGGGATGAATTTAATTGTTTATCCTCCTGCTGAAGAAGTCGCGGGTATATATTTTTATTGGATAGAACTCAGCGCTTATAAAGAAGGATTCGATTCCGCGGCGGGAAAGAGCGATATTTTCTCTGTTGAATTCATCGACTTTGATGACACGATAACCCTTGGGGGTAATGGGACTGAACAATCTCCGTGGTTGATAAAAACGCCAGCTGACTTACAGCAAATTAAATCGGTTGTTGACGCGGGCGGAAGTCTCCAAAACCGTTATCTTGAACTTGCGAATAATATTACGCTCGGCGCGGACTGGCAGCCCATCGGCGCGCTCAAGCCCGGCACAAGTGAAGCGGGCAATGGTGTGAATGTCAATCCTTTCAGTGGAACACTTAACGGCGCGGGATATACCGTTATTATTCCCGAAGATGGACTGCCTCTGTTTAACTATGTCCGGGAAGCGCTGGTTCGGAATCTAAACATCTATGGGACTAGAATCGCTGGAACCGGTTTGGTGAACGAGAGTTTTATCGACTATGGACCAGGCGGAGTATACAGTTATACCGAAGACTTTCTGACGATTACGCTGGAAAATGTTACGCTGAAATCCGGTTCTTCAACACTTAAGAGCGGTTTTGTACACGGCAGCGGTTCCGGCGTTAATAACGTATTTATAAAAAACTGCGTTGTAGAAGAAGGTGTTACAATTGGTTATGATAAGAATCAAAGTAACATCGGCTCGTTTGTTGGAATGCTGAATGGCGAAATTTCCGACAGCGTCAGCTATGCCGACGTATATGGCCGGAACTGTGTGGGCGGTCTTGTCGGACGCAAGGGAGAGGCGATAGGGCTTTGTTCTGTTGAACGAAGCGCTTTTATCGGAGAAGTGACTGCTTCTGTCGGCGGTGTTGGCGGTATAATGGGAACAGGCTACGGCGGAAACGGTACAGATACTACCGCTCCAGCCACACCAACAGTGACAATCAGGAACTGTTACGTGGCGGGAATCATTACTGCGCAGAATAATGTCGGCGGTGTATTTGGCGGAGAGTATACGGTACAGGCTACGTATGATTATCATTCGTATATAAACGATAACTTTTTTTACGGCTCAATTGTTTCAGACGGTTCAAACACCGGTGGGATAATCGGCTATCTGAGCAGTCTTGATGAATGGCAAACGATTGAGAATAATCACTATTTATCCGCTGGTGTGTACAATGGTATCGGCGGCATCGGTGAAATAATAACTGAGCCGCGTCAAAGTTCCGGCGACAAAGTCAAGGGGAGAGAGGACGACTTCGATGCTGTTGTTGCCTGTGCCCCGGCGACTGAGCAGGAATTCAAGGATGGCACAATACTTCTAAAACTAAACAATTCCGATACAAGTTACAAAAACTGGGCGCAGGGCGCATTCTACCCGATACTCAGCAATGAAGCCGAGCCTTCCCATAACGCGGATGTCACAAGTGTGACAGTCAAAGGTCTGGCGGCTTTGGTGGGCGCGAACAACACCTTTGCGGTCACGCTTGATTATGGGACGGTATTATCGAGCCTTGTGGCAGCCGACATCGTAATCACTCCCGCCGCGGGCGCCAACGTCTCATACGGGCCGGTTTCGAACAACGGCGGGGCCGCGTGGACGTTCGCTGTTACCGCCGAGGACGGCGTGACGGCGGCAAATTACACAATCAATATTGCGGTGGCGGAGAATCCAAACTCCCTCAACGCGGCGGCGGTGGCTTCGGCAAAAAGCACAATCATGACCGCCGCCACGCTGAAAACTGTGGCGCAGGCTGCGGCGAACACTCGTGAAGCCGTCTCAAGCCGGCTGACGGCGGAACTTGCGAAACTGAACCTTAACGATGTCACTGCGACGGTTGGAAACGTCAGCGTGACCCCGGCGACAGCCGGAACCGTGGGAACGCCCGCGGGAACAAACGGCAGCTTCACAGTGGCTGTGGCTTTGTTAAAAGGCGCGGCTGAAACCCTTGCGCAGGATACGGCGATACTCACCGGCGTCATCACCGCCACAGCGTATGTGGCGCCGCCGGCGCAAAACGAGACCACCGTGAGCTTCCGTCTCATCGGCGACACAGCCCACGGACTGACGGACGCGCCCCAGTACTATGACTGGATACCGGCGCGAAACATCACCGTCGTCACCGAGGGAACGGCTGCGGTCAAAGTCTACGATGTTTTCATGAAGGCGGTTCAGGACGCCGGCTTGGCCCAAACCGGAGCGGATAACAATTATATCAGATCCGTCACCAAAGGCGGCGTTACCCTCGCGGAGTTCGGCAACGGCAGTAACTATTCCGGCTGGAAATACTTCATTAACAGCAAATACTCCGGCGTAGGCTTAAAAGATCAAACCGTGCAGAACGGCGACACCGTCGTCTGGCACTACACCAACGATTATCCCGCCGAGGACGTCGCCTGGGAGAAATCGTACCCGAGCATACCGCCGGCTCTGAAAAGTATTTCAATCAAAACGCCGCCGAACAAAACCGCGTACACAACGGGCGAGCAGTTCAAACTCGCGGGGCTGACCGTCACGGCGGATTACGGAAACGGTGTTACGGCGGATATCAGTTACGCCACGCCATTGCGCTTCGGCGTGAGCCACTCAAACAACACGGTGCTGTCCGGCGGAGGAACCACCACGGTCACGGTCACATATCAGGGCAAAACCGCCGCCTTCGGAATTACGGTAAGCGGTACGAATCCTGGTACGGAGCCCAGCCCGACGCCCGGAACGGAGCCTGGCCCGACATCTGGAGCGGAACCCAGTCCGACGCCTGCCGCGGAACCCAGCCCGACATCTGGAGCGGAGCCCAGTCCGACAGCCGGCGCCGAGCCCAGCCCCACAGCCGGCGCGGAACCCAGTCCGACGCCCGCCGCGGAAGCGGATAAGTCGGAACTGATCTCTCTCATCGCGGCCGCGCGGGACAAACTCAGCGGCGCGGCGGTCGGCGAAGGCGGCGGGCAGTATCCCCAATCGGCGGTCACTGCTTTGGAAGACGCCATCGCGGCGGCTCAGGCCGCGGCGGACGACGCGGACGCGGTTCAGAGCCAGGCGGACGCGGCAGTGAGCGACCTGCTGGCGGCAGTCGAGGCTTTTGACAACGCGGTGGTCACAGTCAGTTACGCCGCGCTGAACACATTGATTGATTATTGCGAAACCCTGTACGGCGCGGCTGTGGAAGGCAGCGAGACCGGGCAGTACGCGGCGGGCGCGAAAGACGCCTTCCAAGCCGCGATTCAGGCGGCGCGGGATGTGGCGGGCGGCAGCGGCGCGGCGCAGACGGAGGTTGACGGGGCCGCAAGCGCTCTGCAATCGGCCCTCGAAACCTTCAGCGCGGCCAAGAACGGTGTCAGCTTCGATGTGCTGAACGCGCTGATCGCTCAGGCAAAAACCCTTCTCGACGGCGCGGTCGTCGGCGAAGGCGGCGGGCAGTATCCCCAATCGGCGGCGGACGCGCTGAACACGGTCGCCGCGGCGGCACAGGCGGTCGCGAACGATACCGGCGCGGCCCAGGAGATGGTAGACAACGCGGCCGCGGGATTGCAATCGGCGATTCTCGCCTTCCAAAACGCGGTTGTCGTCGTGAATAAATCCGCGCTGGACGCGCTCATCAGCGACGCAATCGCGCTGAGAACGGCCGCGGTGATCGGCGCGGAAACCGGGCAATATCCACAAGCGGCCTATGACGCTTTCGCGGGCGCCATTGCCGCGGCGCAATCCGAGGCAAACGACGGGAGCGCGGCGCAGACACAGGTGGACGCCGCCGCGGCCGCGCTGCAAACGGCCATAGATGCCTTTGAGGACGCGGTGATCACGGAATCCGCCCATCCGGCGGAACCCACGGATCCGGCGGAACCCACCGGGCCCGCGGAGCCCGGCGAACCCACGGAACCGACTGCGCCCGCGGAACCCAGCGGGCCGGCCGAGCCGACCGGACCTGCCGAACCCACGGAGCCGGCGGATCCCGGTAATCCCGGCGGTACGGATCCTGAGAATCCCGGCGATCCCACCGGTCCCGGTACGGGAGATCCGGAACCCACATCCCCCCCGGCGCCCTCGGATAACGGCGGAAATGACGGCAGCAATGTCAGCAACGCCGGCGGAGGCGGCAGCGGGCCCGGCGGCGGATCCTGGACGGCGCCTGTGGGGAACGGTCAAGTTTCGGTAGACTACAACCAGTCCGGCGGCAGCGTCACACTCTCGCTGCCGGACAGCACAGTGAATAACATCATCAGCAGCGTCGGCGGCGGCAGCGCCAAACTGGCCACCATCGACCTGTCCAAGGCAGCCAACGCCACCACCGCGGTTTTGCCCAAGGAAGCGGTGAACAAGTTGGCGGACGCGGCTGTGGCTGTGGAGATCAAGCTGCCTCAAGGCGCCGTCACACTCTCCCCCGAAGCCGCCAAGTCAGCGGCGGCCCAGGCGGTGGGCGGCAACGTCTCTCTGGAAGTGAAGCCGGTGGCGGCATCCTCCCTGAACGCCCGCCAGCAGGCGGCGGTGGGGAGCGCGCCCGTCTACGACATCAGCCTGACGAGCGGCAGCCAATACATCACCAGCTTCGGCGGCGGACTGGTCACCATCGCCTTGCCGTACACGCTCAAGCCCGGCGAGAGGGCAATCGGCATAGTCGTCTGGTACTTGGATGAAACCGGCAACATTCAGAAGATGGAAACCATGTACGACGTCCGTACCGGAACGGTCGTATTCACCACCGACCATCTCTCCAAGTATTTTGTCACCTACGACCCGGCGGCGGCGGAAGCGGCGGAGCTTTGGACGAACCCCTTCACCGACGTACAGGCCGGCGACTGGTTCTACGGCGATGTGGCCTACGCCCACGCCAAGGGACTGATCGCGGGCACAGGAGAGGATACCTTCTCACCCCAGGCCAACCTGACCCGAGCCATGCTAGTTACCATATTGGCCAGGGAAGCGGGAGCGGACGTCAGCGGCGGCGAGGCGTGGTACTCGGCGGCGGTGGAATGGGGCGT
>JAISDM010000221.1 GCA_031264885.1 Peptococcaceae bacterium
CTGACATAGATATGCTCTCCTTTTTTATTCATTAGGGTTGCCGGAGAGCGGGCGGTCATCTGACCGACGGTGTAAAAATATCCGATCAAGAGTATCACCTTCTTTCAAGTCCGGCGGTGTGCGCCGCAAAAATAAAAACACCTTACCGGTCATAGCGTCGGTAAGGTGTAATAAGTTATCTTCGTTCACCCACCAACGACTTTTAGAGCTAACGCTTGTCGTCGGCAGATTGGCTGACTACAAGCGCTAACTCGTCATGGTAGTGGTGGTGTTGACGTTGTTCATGAACTGATGTGACATATGCAATCCCTCTCTGCGTCCTTGTACTTGCTTTTTTACTTTATCATAGGTAAACCTAAAAAGCAATACTCGGCGAATATTGAATGTTTTCGTTTTAAGAGGTATGCCCGATCAAAGACTGGAAATTATACAGGCCGGGATTTTGGCGGACGATGAAGGACGCGGCGCGGAGGGCGCCGGCGGCGAATATGTCCCGGCTGGCCGCTTTGTGGGTGATCTCGATGACCTCGTCCAAGCCGGCGAAGATCACTGTATGGTCCCCGACGATGGTGCCGCCGCGTATGGCGTGGATGCCGATTTCATCGGCCGGACGTTTTTCCCGGCGGCTCTGCCGCTCAAAGCGGTAGTCCCTTTGGGCGGACAGGGCGGAATTAATGGCTTGGGCGACGGACAGGGCGGTGCCGCTGGGGGCGTCTACCTTCTGATTATGGTGTTTTTCGACGATCTCGATGTCGTAGCCGGTTTCCAGGGCCTGGGCCGCGGTTTGGGCCAGGGTCATGAGCAAATTGGCGCCCAGGGACATGTTGGCGGATTGGAAAACCGCGATTTGGCCAGATGCGTCCGCCAGCTGTTTTTGCTGGTCTTCGGTGAGACCGGTGGTGGCCAGAACCAGGGGCAGTTTGTGTTCGAGGGCGTATTCCAAAATCGCGGTCAGGTTCTGCGGGCTGGAGAAATCAATGATTACGTCACAGTCCGGGGGGCACAGCTTGATGGAATTGAAAACGGGATAGGTCTGGGCTTGGGCGGCGGGGACTAAGTCGTACCCTGCCGAAATGACGAATTCCGGGGAATTCCCGGCGACGCGGGCGGTGGTTTGTCCCATTTTGCCCATACATCCGCTCAAAAGTATACGTGTCATGTGAATGTTCCTCCTCAAAGCAGTCCGTAGTCAGACATGGCTTGTTTCAGCAGGCTGAGGTTCTTTTCGCTCATGGGACAAAGGGGCATCCTGAGAGGGCCTGCCTCGAATCCCATGAGGTTCAGCGCGGTTTTGACCGGGATGGGGTTCACTTCGCAGTTCTCACCCCCCGAAATTATGGACAATCGCCGCGATTTCCTCGGGCGATGGCAGAAACGAACGTATATCCTCCGGTAAGGTTTCGTAATATGAATACGTCGCCACACCGATTGGCTTATTCGTTGTTTTCAGCGCAATTTTTTGTCCAGCTTATTTCTGCCACCAATGGTGGCAGAATTGGTCTCTGAATTTCTGCAACCAATGGTTGCAGAAATTCGTCTTGCGAATATTCGATGTAAAAATTCCGCATAAGCCAAAGGTTTCTCGCGGAAAATCCCTGTATGCCGGGGAACTCTTTCTGAAGCTCTTTTGACAAAATTTCAACGACGGATTTTCCCCAACCCTGCTCACGTTGCTGACGGTCGATTTCCTCGCCGATTTCCCAATAAAGCTGTATAAGCTCAGTGTTGACTTTTTTCAACGCCTCATATTGGCGGCGATAAATAAGGTCTTTGATCTCCTTGATAAATGCTCCATAAAGCGCCAATCCGTTTTCCATTACTTCACCACCCCTTCAGCATCCGTAACAATCACGGAAATCTAGTGCCCTGTGTCATCTAAAAGTTGTCAGTAAGCGTCGAGGATTTTTTTCGTCAGACAAGGCGGAGGAAGGAGGCGTAGCCGGTAGCTACGGCGACTGACGACAACGCAGACTGACGGAAAAAAGACCGACGATTAGTAAAGTTTTAGATGACACCGGGTACTGGCGCCACAATACATCCTCGCGGGAAGCCATCCATAAACAGGGTACTGTTTCAACTTATTATAGCACAAAACGGGAGAATTTACGCGAAAAAACATAAGGAATCCGTGATTCGCAGTTTGGCTTGATTTAGTGAAATGTACCAGAGCAAGCATGAGCGGATCCAGATTTCGGGCGGCAGGATGCCGCCCCTACGGTACCTGTGAATGATGTGTCTGTAGGGGCGGCATCCTGCCGCCCGCCTGTGATAGACGTGGATTCCCAAACGACGAATCGCAGATAAGGAATCCGTGATTCGCAGGACGATGGTGGACGAGGAATTCGGCGAGATCCTCAAAGACCGGACAGATTGGGCGCTCAGGGACTTAAGGTTTTGGGGGATCCTGGCGCGGTTCGCGCGGAGGTTGTCAAAGCAGTCCGTAGTCAGACATGGCTTGTTTCAGCAGGCTGAGGTTCTTTTCGCTCATGGGACAAAGGGGCATCCTGAGAGGGCCTGCCTCGAAGCCCATGAGGTTCAGGGCGGTTTTGACCGGGATGGGATTCACTTCGCAGAACAGGGCGTTGATCAGGGGCATGAAGCGCAATTGCAGCCGGCGGCAGGTTTCGATGTCGCCTTTTAAGAAGCTGGCGGCCATCTCATGGGTGTCTTTGGGGATGATGTTGGACAGGACGGAGATGACGCCCTTGCCGCCGTAAGCCATCATGGGCAGCACCTTGTCGTCGTCGCCGGAATAGATGGTCAGGCCGTCTCCGCAAAGCCGGGCCACTTCTCCGACCTGGTTCAGATTACATTCTTTGATGGCCGCGATGTTGTCAATTTCGCTCAGGCGTTTGGCGGTGGGGGGGTCGATGTTCAGGCCGGTCCGGCCGGGCACGTTGTAGACGATGATGGGGAGGCTGACGGATTCGGCGATCATTCGGAAATGCCGGTACAGACCTTCCTGGGTGGTTTTGTTGTAATAGGGGGTGACGTGCAGCAGGGCGTCCGCGCCCGCTTCTTCGCACATTTGGCTGATCTGGATGGCTTTTTTGGTTTCGTTGCTGCCGGCGCCGGCGATGGCGGGGACGCGGCCATTGATTTTTTGGATGGAATAGCGGATGATTTCCAGGTCTTCCTCTACGGTCATGGTGGAGGTCTCGCCGGTGGTGCCGCAGATGACCAAAGCGTCGATTTGATTCGCGATTTGGTGGTCGATGAGCTTGCCCATGGCGTCAAAGTTTAATCCATCCTCAGTGAACGGGGTGACCAGCGCGGTGGCCGCGCCTTCAAAAATGAGTTTTTTCATAATCATAATACACACCTTTCTTCCTGTTTAACGAATCCTTGGTTGGACAGAGTTTGAACGGAATACCCGGCGGAACGCGAAAAAACCGCTTCTTCATGAGAAGCGGCGCAATGAACCTTAGTCATTCCCTCGGGAAGCGGGAAGCTCGTCAAAGATAGCGCTCCATCATGCCACAGGCTGATGACAGTCGAACGGATGTTGTCCGCTCGCCCAAGATTCCCGGGTTCCGGCCCGGCAGTCCTTCGGCGTCGTTCCCTTTCAAGCGTCATCGTCGGTCCCGGAGACCTCCGACGCTTTAGTTATGAGTGACGCGCCTCTATCCAAATCATATTGAGTTAACGGGGAAAATATAACATCATTCTGGGATGTTTGTCAAGTATAAAAAATTCCATCATTAAGGCGGGTGGATTCGGGGATTCGGGGTGGATTCCGGGACAGGCCCGGAATGACGGCGGGGGATGGATTCCGGAACAGGCCCGGAATGACGGGATGCGGGCCTACGGGATCAGTTTCCGCTCCAGGGCGGCGCGGATCACGTCTGTCATACTGTCCGCGCCCAATTTCGTGTAAATCGTGTTCAGCACCATCTTCACCGTATTGATCGACAGATTTTGGCTGGCGGCGATCTCCGAGCGGGAGAGGCCGTGGTACAAATCGTTCAGCACCGCCGTTTCACGGGCCGACAGGCGCACGTCGTCGTTTATGTTATTGACCCTTTTGTATTCGGAGATCACTTGAGTCAGGCGCTTGGCGTAAGTGGCCGCCTTCCGGTTGATCATCTCAAGCCACGGGCGGGGGATGTCGCAGCGCTCGTCCCGCATTGCCGCGGCGGTGAGGGTGCGCATGTCCTTGCCCAGTTCGACGAAGGGCATGACTAAGTCGTTGGACAACGCCAAACCGTAGGCTTCCCGCAGCGCGGCCAGCGCCGCGGCCGTATTCTTGACTTGGTAATGGCAGGCGGCTTCCAGCGCCTTGATCTCCAGTTTGCCGAACAGCACCGAATCCGCCCCTTGTCCGTCCTCAATGAAGGACAGCAGTTCATGATACCGTTTATCGGCGTAGTAGAATTTCGTTTTAACAAAGTTCCCGAATCCCGCGATCAGGGCGCCGAGGGAGTCCCGGGTAAAGGTTCCTTTGAGCCAGTTTGCCACAAGCTGCGGCTTGCCGATCAGAGAATAATACCAACTGGACACGATGTCATAGGATGTGAAGCGCAGGGTATATTCGCTGATTTCCAGCTGCTTGTCCAGAGCGTCGAAAAATTCCGGGATTTTTTCAAATTTGCCTTGAGCGATACTGACGCGCATGAGATAAAACAGCGACCGGTTCCTGATTTCATATTGATTCCGCGTTTCCGCCTTGCGCAACGCCTGGATGATGAGAGTTTCGGCGGCTTTCAGGCTGCCCTTATAAAACAGAAGCTCACCTTTGGCCAAATCATCCAATCCATACATGTAGCCGTTCAAAACGACCGCCACATGAGGAATCGCGCGGGTCAAGGCGGCTATATACTCCTCCATCGCGCCCTGCCTCGCGCTGCTCACCTTGGACGCCCAGGCGTTCATGCTGGCGCTGGTCAGGGCGACATGCACGTCATACGGGCTGAGCGTGTAATACTCATAGGCTTTTTGCAGCGGCAGGTCGAACTCATAGCGATCGGTATAAGGACTGATTAAGTATTCTATGATGCCCAGCTCTTTATACGCCCCGCAGAGAACCTGATTGTTGAAGACGGAAGCCGGCAGGGCCGAGAATTTCCGGATGCGTTCGTGGATCTCCGCGGCGGCCTCGTCATAACGGGCCATGCTCATGAGAAGACGGGAACGCTGGGAATAATAATGACTGATTTGTTCCAATTGTTCCGCCGGCGCGCTGTCATAGACGCCGAGGACAAATTTGGCCTGCTCGAAGGGGATCTGCAGCGGGAAGTGATGCGCGATTCTGACGATCGCCGCGTAGTCGCCCACTTTATCATAATAAGAGATGGCGTCTGTCTGGTAATCGTTTTCCTTGCACCAATCCGCCGCCTTCAGGTAGGTGTCGTGTTTTTCCTCCTCGGTCAGGATGTTTTGCTTCTGCTTCAGATAATCGAGAAACAGATGGTGGATCAGGTACGCGCTCGAATAGATATCATAACGGATAAACGAGCTGACCTTTTTCATTTCGTCCACCAGGGTCTCATCCATGGCCAAAATGGAGATCAAATCCGTGGAAAGATGGTCGATCAGCGATAACCGGACGAGAAACCGCCGCAGCCTTTCTGAGATGACGAAAAATATCTCGTCCTCGATCATTTTAAATATATTCAGCTTCATGGCGATGCGGGCGTTCTGTTCGTGAGCGGGGGCTTTTTTCAGGGACAGCCCCACCAGGTTGATGGCAAAAGCCCATCCAAACGTGTCGCTGTAAATATTGGAAACGCTTTGTGAGGACAGGCGGATGCCCAGCAATTGAAAATACTGAGCCGTCTCATCCTCGGTGAAACGCAGTTCATCCTCATTGATATTGACCAGGAGTCCCTTCGACAGCAGGCTGACGGTGCTGATATCCGGGTCCGCCCGTGAAATCAGCATCATCGTGATGTTGGGAAAAGGCGCTTGGGCGGCGCGCTTGATGAACCGCAGCACGGCCTCGTCTTCTATGAAATGAAAATCGTCAAACACCAGTACGTATTTTTCATTGGGCGCCAGTTCGTCCTCGGGGATGGACAGCACCTTGGCGAACTGGTCGTCTGTCTCCGGAAAGCCCAATTCCCGCATACGCTCCGCCATACGCTTGTTATAAAGCGCCAGGGTGCGCGCAAAACTCTCCCAGAACCGCGTGGCCAGATTATCACGCTGGGAGAGCTGTATCCACGCTGTGGACGCGTCGTAATTCTGGAGAAAGGCGTAGACCGCCTGGGTCTTTCCATAGCCCGCGCCGGCGGTCACCGTAACATAGGGGCTTTTCATGGCGTCTTCCAGCAGCTTATGGATGCGCGGCCGTTCCAGATAAGCGCGGTTCTCGGGAGGAGCCGCCATTCCATTATGGAATATACGGGTTTTCATAGCGTATCCCTAATCAAATTCCGGCTCAGCGCGACGCGGATGACATCCGCCGGATTGTCCGCGCCCAGCTTCGTGTAAATGGAATTCTGCGTCATCTTCACCGTATTGACCGGCAGACGCCGGTTCGCGGCGATCTGTGACCGGGAAATCCCCTGGTACAGGTCGTTCAGAATATCCAGCTCTCTGGAGGATAACTGTATGTCGTCGCTGATGTTGTTCGCCCGTTTGTATTCCGAAGCCACAATCGCCAGCCGCTTGGCGTAGGTCGCCGCCTTCCGACCGACCGTTTCCAGCCACGGCCGGGGGATCGGGCAGTCCTTGTCGCGGGCGGCCGCGGCGGTAAGCGCGCGCATGTCCTTGCCCAGCTCGATAAAAGGCATGGTCAATTCGTTGGACAGCGCCAGGTCATAAGCCTCCCCCAGCGCGGTCAGCGCCGCGTCTCTTTGTTTGGTTTGGTACCGGCAGACGGCTTCCAGCACCTTCATCTCCAATCTGCCGAACAATACGCCGCTCAGGTTTTGTTCGCTCTCGATAAAGGCCAGCAGTTCGTCGTAACGGCGGCTGAGGTAGTAGTATCTCGCCCGAACCGCGTTGCCGAAGCTAGCGTTGAAGAAACCGAGAGCGCCTTGGGCAAAATTGCCCTTGATCCAGGCGGCCACGTTCTGATCCTGGCCAATCATCGTGTAATACCAGCCGGATACGATCTCGAAAGTGGTAAAACGGGGCAAATAGTCGGGAAATTCCAACTGCGCCTCCAACTGCCTGAATATTTCCTGGATTCTTTCATAATTCCCCTGCGCCGTGCCGACGCGCAGGAGGTAGAACAGCGCCCGGTTGCGCACCTCGTACTGTTTGCGCGCTTCCGATTTGTACAGCGCGTGGGCAATGAATTTCTCGGCCAATTCCAAACGGCCCTTGTAAAACTGAAGTTCGGCTTTGGCCAGATCATCCGTTCCGGCCATGCAGCCGTTCAATACGTTTTCCATATGGGGAATCGCGCGCTCCAACACGGCGATGTACTCTTCCATCGCGCCGCCGCGCACCGTGCCCACCTTGGAGACCCAAGCGTCCATACTGATGCTGGTGACGGCGCCGAATTGGGGATAAGGGCTGAGACGGTAGTATTCGTCCGCTTTCGCCAGCGCCAAATCAAGGTCGTAACGGTCGGTGCGGGGCGCCTCCAAATCACTGGCGAAGGCCAGGGCTTCGTAGGCGCCGCAGAGTACCTGGCAGTTGAAATCGGAACGGGGCAGGGCGGAATACTTCTGGATGCGCTCGCTGATTTCCGCGGCGGCTTCCGCGTAACGACCCAGGCTCAGCAGAAGGCGCGTATGCTGGATGTGGTAACGGGCGATGCCCTCCAGCAGAGACCGGGGTCCGCGCTCATAGACGTCGAGTATGAATTTGGCCGAATTCATGGGGATTTGCAGCGGAAAATGATAGACGATGTCGATGATCGGCTCATATTCTCCGGCTTTCTCATAATAGGAGACCGCGTCCATCTTGTAATCGTTGGCGTCGCACCAGCGCGCCGCCTTCAGATAGGTGTCGCGCTTCTCCTCTTCTGTGAGGATGTTTTGCTTCTGCCGCAGATAATCGAGGAACAGATGATGAATCAAGTATGCTTGCGTATAGATATCATAGCGGATAAACGCGCTGATTTTGTTCATCTCATCCACCAGGCTTTGATCTTCGGCCAGAATGGGGATCAAATCCGTAGAAAGGTGGTCGATCAGCGACAGGCGGATCAAAAAACGTCTTAATTTTTCCGAGGCCACAAGAAAAACATCGTCCTCAATCATTTTAAAGATATTCAGCTTCATCGCCGCCCGGGCCTCCCGCTCCTGGGACGGCGCTTTCTTCAGCGACAGGCCGATCAGGCTGATGGCGAAGGCCCATCCGGAGGTGTCGTTATAGATATTGGAAAGGCTCTGGGCGGTCAGGGGGACGCCCAGCAGCTGGAAATACCGCGCCGTCTCTTCTTCGGTAAAGCGCAGATCATCCTCGCTGACGCCGACCACAAGCCCTTTGGACAGCATACCGACGATGTTGACGTCGGGTTCCGCCCGTGAGATCATAACCGTCGTCAGATTGGGGAAGGGCGATCGGACGGAACGGCTGATGAAGCGCAGGACGGATTTGTTTTCTATTAAATGGAAGTCGTCAAATACGATTACGTTCTTTTCGTTGAACGGAATCTCGTCCTCCGGGATCGAAAGATAGTTCATGAACTGATCTTCCGTCTCGGGGAAGCCCACATCCAGAAGCCGTTCCGCGAAATGTTTATCGTACATCATAATGGTCCGCGCGAAATTCTCCCAAAACCGCGCGCCCAGATTGTCGCGCTCGGACAACTGTATCCAGGTGGTGACGGCGCCGTACCGCTGAAGAAAGGAATAAACCGCCTGGGTCTTGCCGTAGCCCGCGCCGGCGGAAACGGTAACGAGGGGGCTGCGCAGGGCGTCTTCCAGCAGTCTGTGGACGCGGGGGCGTTCCAGATAAGCGCGGTTCTCCGGGGTGATGGGCAGTCCGCTGTGATATATGCGAGTATTCATGGATGCGATCACACTTCTTTTGGATACAGGAGGAAACTGAACGATTAAGTGAATTATAACTTAGTCTATCAAAAAAAGCAATATTCACTGGGGGGTATTTTGCGATTTTACAAAGCCGGCTCCGGGAGTGTAAACGTGATTCGCGAAACGGACCCGGCGGCGAATTTTGTGATCCGGAGAGGGGGCCGCGCGGCAAATTTCGCGATTCGGGAAAGGGGCTGTACGGCGAATTTTGTGATTTCGATTTGTTTGAATTCGGATATATCGCGCGATTGAACGGGGTGGCATGATAACAGCAGGAAGTTTTCAATATTCCAATGCGCCGGCAGGCGACGAAGGAGTGATGATGATTATGTCGGTACGCGTCAAAGTGTTTCTCGTGATCGTGTCCATTGTTGTGATGATTACAGCCGCCAACATGGGGATGGGCATGCTCTTCACGCAGAACCGTATTCTGGAGACGGTGGAAAGCGATATGGCCGTGGTCGCCGATATCGCGGACAAGCTGATTACCAGCCAAATCAACTTGCTGAAGGCAAACGCGTCCTCTGTGGCGCATCATTTGCAGGGCTTGAGCGGCGAAGCGCTGCGTGAGGCGATGGCGGAGCAGGCAGACGCTTATGAGGATTTCATGGGGCTGACGGTTTTTGACCGGGAAGGGGTTGTGGACGCTTACGGGGACTCGCCCACGTCGGTGGCGATGCTGAACGGCGAATACATGCCCAAAGCCTTCGACGGCGAGATGATCATCTCGACCACGCGCCTGGACTACGCGACTCAGAAGCTGGTGTTCCACGTTTGCGTTCCGATGGCCGGCGGCCGCGTTCTGTCGGTGACGGTTCCGGGGCAGATTTTCAGCGATTTTTTGCGGGATTTCAAGGTTTGGGAAACGGGCAACATCTTTATGTTCGACGCGCAGGGGACCATGATCGCCAATTATCGCGAGGAGATGGTGGAACGGCGCAGCAATTTTATCCATATGGCAAAGACCGATCCGGACATGAAGGAATTGGGGGAATTCTCCGAGCGCGTAATCGGCGGCGGCCGGGGCGTGGGCAGGTATGTTTATCAGGGAGTGGAGCGGCTGTGCGTGTATACGCCGGTCACGGGATCCAAAGTGGGCTGGGTTCTCGCCGTGGCGGCGCCCCTTTCGGAAAGCCCGGCGGCGCATGTGCAGGAGGGTTTGATGTTCGCGGCGGTTATTTTTCTGATCGTTGGGGTTTTGGCCGCGGTCGTGGTATCCGGCAAGCTCGCGAAGCCTTTCCAGCAGATTGAGGAGCAAAACGCCCATCTCGCCGAGTTGAACGAAACCGCCAAAAGCGCGTCGCGGGCCAAAAGCCGTTTCCTCGCCAATATGAGTCATGAGATGCGCACGCCGCTGAACGCGGTGGTGGGGCTCTCGGAGCTGATGCTTGACGCGGAGAATTCCCTGGGTGAGGAAGCGAATGAAAGTCTGAAAAAGATTCATACAGCCGGAATGACGCTGCTCAACATCGTCAATGATATCCTGGATATTTCCAAGATCGAATCCGGAAAATTTGAACTGATGCCTACTGATTATGACGTGCCCAGTTTGATTAACGACACCATTACCCTCAATATTATGCGCATAGGGGACAAGCCGATTCAGTTCGGTCTCCAGATTGATGAGACGCTGCCCAGCAGGTTGTTTGGGGATGAGCTCCGGGTCAAGCAGATTTGCAACAATTTGATCAGCAACGCGTTGAAGTATACAAAGGAAGGTGAGGTAGAATGGCGTTTGGACTGCGAAAGAGAAGGAGATCAAGTCTGGCTGAGTATCTGCGTCAGGGATACCGGCATCGGAATCCGCCCAGAGGATTTGGAAAAACTGTTTTCGGATTACAACCAGGTGGATACCAAATCCAATCGCAAGATCGAAGGGACTGGGCTTGGGCTGTCTATTACGAAAATGATGGTTGAGATGATGGACGGCTCTATTGAGGTGGAAAGCGAATACGGGAAAGGCAGCGTGTTCACTGTCCGCATCCGTCAGGGTTTTGTCACGGATGTACCTATCGGTGAGACCGTCGCGGAGAGCCTGAGGCAATTCAATTATTGCGACAACAAGCGCAGCAATAACGCGAAGCTGGTGCGCATCCGGCTGCCTTACGCGAAGGTTCTGGTGGTGGACGACGTTCAGACCAATCTGGATGTGGCGAAGGGCATGATGAAACCCTATGATATGCAAATAGACTGTGTGATCAGCGGTCAGCAGGCAGTCAACAGGATACGGGAGGCGAAGGTCGTCTACAACGCGGTCTTCATGGACCATATGATGCCGGAGATGGACGGGATTGAGGCGACGCGCGTCATCCGGGAGGAAATCGGAACGGAATACGCCAGAAATATTCCCATCATCGCCCTGACGGCCAACGCGATCATCGGCAATGAAAAAATGTTTCTGGAAAACGGTTTCCAGGCGTTTATCTCCAAGCCCATCGATATTATGCAGCTGGACACGGTGATCCGGCAATGGCTGCGGAATAAGGAATTGGAAAAGGCGTATTTTGACGGGGAGGAGCATGGTGAGGACCCCGGACGCGGCGCTTCGGATGAAACAGGCGCCGGCTTGAAGATTCGAGGGATTGATATGGAAAAATGCCTCGGCCGGTTTGGGGGCGATATGGAAATATTGCTTCAGGTGCTGCGCTCCTATGCCGTCAACACAGGGCCGCTTCTGGATCAGGTCCGCGATGGGGCGGACGGCCCGGATCAACTGGCGGCTTACGCGGTGGTGACGCATGGCGTCAAGGGCAGCAGCCGGGGAATCTGCGCCGAGGCTGTGGGGGACATGGCGGAGGCGCTGGAGCGGGCGGCCAAGGCGGGGGACACGCTGTTTATTCAGGAGAACAACGGCCGGTTCATTCAAGGGGCGGAAGCCTTGCTGGAGGATCTGCGGGAAGCGCTGGACGGTTTGGACCGGGAAAGCCCCAAGCCTAAGAAGCCCGCGCCGGAAGCGGCCATGCTGGATAAGCTGAGGGCATGCTGCGCGGATTACGATATGGATGGGATCGACGAGGCCATGGAGGCGCTTGAGGGCTTTGACTATGAGGCTCAAGGGGACCTGATCCTATGGATTCGGGAGCGGATCGACCGGATGGAGTTCGCGGAGATTCTGGAGAGGCTGCCGGGCGCGGCGGCGTAAGACGGGGGCGGCTCACGGCGGCTGCGCAAGGCGGCTGCGCATGAATGACGCGGCGCAAGGGGCCGCGCAAGGCGGTGACACGCGGCAAAATGCGGCTCAGGACGACTTCAGGGCGACCCAGGACGGCTCACGGCGGGCTCACGGCGGCAAAGGGGCCGCGCGCGAACGGCGCGGCGCAAAGGATGGATACGAGGATTACAGTTTTGGCGTTACATGTGTCATTCCGGGCTTGTCCCGGAATCCAGGCCATTGATTAAGGAGGGATTCAAGTGAAAAACGGACGCGATAAGATTATTTTGGTGGATGACAACATGGCGAATTTATCCATGGGAAAGAACATGCTGAAGATGTTTTATGAGGTGTATCCGGTTCCTTCGGCGGAGAAGCTGTTTGAGTGCCTGGCGCGGTTTATCCCGGATCTGATCCTCTTGGACATTGAGATGCCGGTTATGGACGGATACGATACGATCAAACGGCTGAAAGAGATGGAGGCTTTCGCCGACATACCGGTGATCTTCCTCACGGCGAAGAATGACGAGGGCAGCGAATTGTTAGGGCTCAATCTGGGCGCGGTGGACTATGTCTCCAAGCCGTTTTCGGCGCCGCTGTTGCTCAAACGGATCGAGACGCATCTGCTGATCGCGGCGCAGAAGAAGGCGCTGAAACTCAATAACGACGACCTCCAGGCGACGGTATTGCAAAAAACCCGGCAAGTGACCGGCTTGCAGAACGCGGTGCTGAACATTGTGGCGGAGCTGGTGGAATTCAGGGACAGCATCACGGGGGGCCATGTGTACCGCACTCAGAAGTATCTGCAATTCCTCATTGAGCAGCTGGTCAGGGAAGACGTCTATACCGAGGAGATTTCCGGATGGGATTTGGATTTCGTCTTTAGTTCGGCGCAATTGCATGATGTGGGAAAAATCGCCATCAGCGACGCGATTCTGAACAAACCGGGCAAATTGACGAATGAGGAATTTGAAACCATGAAAACCCACGTTCTGATTGGAGTGGACGCCATAGAGCGGATCGAGGCGACCACGGCGCAGCACGAATTCCTGCATCACGCGAAGATCATCGCCAGCACTCATCACGAGAAATGGGACGGATCCGGTTACCCCTGGGGATTGAGCGGCAAGAGCATCCCGTTGGAAGGGCGGCTCATGGCTGTGGCCGACGTGTATGACGCGCTGATCTCGGAACGTCCTTACAAGAAGGCGTTCACCACAGACGAGGCTGAGTTCATCATGGAAGAGGGACGGGGCGTTCATTTTGATCCGGTGCTGGTGGACGTGTTTCATTCGGCCTCCGGGCGTTTCGCGAGAATCGTGAACCAGTACCGGGAGGAGCTGGACATGATGAACAGCCTGAAGGAGGATGAGGGGATCCGTCTAAACTGCCTGACGCCGCAGCAATACGCCGCCGTATGAGAATGAAATTAAAACTCGGGCAATCGCAAGGAATGAGACGCGAACCGCGCAGGTTCGCGTCCCGTTTTATTAGGCCGCCGCCCCAGACTGTCAGGAAACTGTCACGTCATATCATCCCGAAGCGCGTCGATGATATTTTCTTTTTTTATCTTGCCGGCGGCATACAGCATCGTAACGAACACCACAAGGAACACGCCGAGTACGCTGATTCCGACGCTGCCCCACGGGAAAGTGAAAGCGATGTCCGCCCCGCCGCTGAATAAGCCTTTGTAAATCAGCCAGGAAAGGATTCCCGCTGTTGGAAGCCCGAACAAGAGCGTCCTCACGCCATAAAAGGCGCACTCGAAGCGCATCATCTTATTGAAATCGCGGTCAGCCATCCCGACGGAGCGGAGCATGGCGAGTTCCCGCCTGCGCAGCTTGATATTCGTGGAAATCGTGTTGAACACGTTGGCCGCCGCGATCAGTGAAATCATAATGACAAAAACATAGGTGAACACATCCACAATGAATAGGATATTGCGATTCTGTTCAAGTATCGCGTACACTTTGTACAGGGTATACTCGGATGTAACCCCGGCGCCCTGAATCATCATTTCCATTCGGGCCGCCGATTGCGAGGGATTATTGGACAGGAAGGTCAAGCCCAGTTCCGTCTGGGCGCCGGGGGCTTCAAACCGCTCTTTCAGCTGATAGGGCGCAACCACCATGAAGGCGGTCGATTCCGGCGCGGAGGATTCCCTTGGGAGCGGATCGAGCGGTATGGTATCGACAAATGTAATCTCTATGTCTTGCCCTTGCTCCGCCGGTTCCTCGCCGCCGGCTTCGGGGGTGATCCGGAAGGTCCCGGAGCGGTCCGCGAACAGATCAAACAACGCGTTTTTCCCAGCTTCTTCGTCGTATAGATTGGCTTTCGCGGCGGCGGTCATTTTCGCGTTTTCCCCGGTATACTCCGCGGCGGGCAAACCCAAGCTTTCGATAAAACGCAGATATTCGCCGTCTTCAATGAATTGTATGTCCATTGACAGATGATCTGTTTCATCCAGCGAAACATAGCCCGCAAATTCCCGGTAGCGCTCTGAAAAATCGCCTGCGCGGACTTCGCATGAATACGTCGTCATCGCTTGGTATGAGCTGTTGTAAACCCCGTCGGCGGCTTTCAGTTCACCGTAAAGCTGAAACAGCTCGTTTTCGTCCATGTCCCGCGTCACAAAACAGATGTCGTAGTCCACATCCACCACGGACATCTCCGCTATTTGTTTCAGATCCGTTCCGAACGCGCTGGCCGACACAAACAGCGTAACGCTAAAGCAAAGCGAAAGCACAATGCCGCGATAGCGCTTCTTATTTCTCTTAAAATTCTTTAAAGCAAGCGTTCCCTCCAAGCCGTAAACGCGCTCCGTGAGTTTTGACGTTTTCACGGCTTTGGATTCGATTTTGACCTCGTTTGTCTGACGGATACTCTCCATCACGGGCGCGCCCGCGGCCTTTCGCGCCGGGATATAGGCCGAAATCAGAATGGTAACCGTGCTGACCGCCGCCGCGGCGGCAATCGCGGGAACGGACACCGACAAGGTTAATGGCACGGCGCTGTAGAGAAGATTCTCGAAATTTCGGGCGACGAGGGGAAGCACAAGCCCGATACTGCCGATGCCGGCAATGACGCCTATCGGGATGCCGGCCGCGCCGACGCAGAGTCCCTCAAACAGCACCGAGCTTCGCAGCTGCCTTGCCGTGGCGCCCACCGACGAGAGAATCCCGAACTGGCGCGTGCGTTCATTCAGAGAGATGTTGAACGAATTATAGATCAGAAAAACCGAGCCGATCATGATCAAAGCGATCAAAACGCCGCCGATTGCGTACAGAAGCGCGTTGAACCGGTTGTCGTCCGAAAGGCCCATAAACCGCAGCACATTGTCGTTCAAGACGTAGGCCCCCGTTCCGCCCGCTTCGGCCGTGTCCCTTGCGTAAGCGTGGACTTGGCGCGGATTCGCGAGCGTGACAAATACGCTCAGGCTGCCCGTCTGATCGTTCCGGTTCGCCGGGTCTGTTGCCGTGATCAAGGTGTATCCCGGCGCCGAATATTCCTCAAAAGCGGGTCTTTGGCAGATTCCGACGACCGTGTAGGTTCTCTCGGTTCTTGGCGCAAGGGTTTCTTGCCCGGAAATGTAGGGGTCGTGCTGGCTGAGATTTTTGCCCGCTTCCGCGCGGCTTCCGACAGCAAGCGAAAGCGTGTCGCCCACCGTGAATTTAACGCCGCCGTTTGCCGCGACATGCGCCGGGACAAGAATCTCCCCGCTGTTTTCCGGCAATCTGCCGGAAATGAGGTTTATGGGCAAGGCGTCAAAGGTCTCCTCGCCGAATCCGGCTATAAAAAGATAGGGCTTGTCGGGGTTTTGCCCGCCTTCAAGCGCCGCGTAGCCGATATTTTCAAACGCCGCGGCGCTTGCGGCTTCACCGTCGTGGATTCGTTCCTGTACGAAAGCGGCGTCAACATCCAAAAATCCCACGTGCCAGCCGCCGTATTTCTGCGCGGCGCCATGGACCATATAGCTTTGCAGGGAAACGGCAAAGGCGGCGACCGCCGTAATCATGGCGGCGGACAGGATCACGCCGACTACCGTCACAATGGTTCGCGCGCGGCTTTTTTTCATGCTTTGCAGGGTGATTTTATAAAAAATATTCATGCCCGCGCCATCCTCTCGTCCCGCGTCACTTTGCCGTCCGATATGCCGACAATGCGGTCTGCCTGCAGGGCGATGTTTTCGTCATGGGTGACGAGGATCAGCGTCTGCCCGTATTTTTTGTTGCTTAATTTCAACAGATGGATGATTTCCTGCCCGTTTCGGCTGTCCAAACTGCCCGTGGGCTCGTCGGCAAGACAGACCTGCGGGGCGTTCATCAAGGCGCGTCCCACGGAGACGCGCTGTTGCTGGCCGCCCGAGAGCTGATTGGGCAAATGGGTTCTGCGGTCTTGCAGACCCAGCAGTTCCAGCAAGTCGTTCAGCCGTTCCTCGTTGACCTTCCGCTTGTCCATCAGTATGGGCAGGGTGATATTTTCCACCACGTTCAGCGTGGGGATGAGGTTGTGAAACTGGTAGATCAGTCCGACCTGCCGTCTGCGAAAAACGGCGAGTTTTTCACTGTTTTGGGCATATACGTCCTGCCCGTTCAGATAGACCTTGCCGCCGGTCGGCGCGTCCACGCCGCCGATGATGTGGAGCAATGTGGATTTGCCGGAACCGGATGAGCCGATGATCGCGGTAAACGTCCCTTTTTCGACGGTAAGCGAAACACCGTCAAGGGCGGCGACCCGGTTTTCGCCCTTGCCGTAGACCTTGGATAGATTCTCGATTTTTAACAACTCCATTATATGAGCCTCCTTCTTCCCGCGGTTTATTCATATAATAGAGCTTTCAACTGACATCTCTGTGACTTTAAGATGAGAGATCCGTCACTTTGGAAAACGAATGGCAAATACCGCGCCGCCACGCGGATGGTTTTTTGCGGCAATGGTCCCGCCCTGCCGCGCGATGATCATCTTGCAGAGAGCGAGTCCAATCCCGTATCCCGTCTCGTTTGCGCTTTTCCCGCGATAAAAACGGTCAAACAGGCGGGATAAATCTTCTTTTTCCAAGCCCGCCCCGTTGTCATGGATGGAAACCTCGGTGAACAGCGGGTTGTCCACGCAAACAATCTCGATCTTCCCGTTCTCGCCCGCGCTTTCCACGCAATTTTTGAGGATGTTTTGGATCGCTTCCGATAGCCAGCCCGGATCGCCCTGGATCACGGCCCCTTCCGGCGCGTCGATCCGCGCGTCGATCCCGCGCAGTTCCATCGGGATCAGGAAAGGGCGAAGCGCGGCGCGTACAAGGGCGTTCACATCTATCCGCTCGCTTTGGAACACCACAACGCCCGCATCCAAACGGGATAATTTCAACAGGGAAGTTATCAGCCAATCCATCCGTACAAGCAATGCCTCTGTTTCCCGCACAAACGCTTTTCGCTCGTTTTCATCGGGGCTGTTCGCGAGCAGGGACAGAATGAGATTCGCGGATGTGAGCGGGGTGCGGAGCTGGTGGGCTATGTCGGCCAGCGAATCGGCAAGACGCGCTTTTTCTTTTTTCAGCGCGTCGTTTTGCTCCCGGATACGCAAGGTCATTTTTGTTATCTCGCTGTGCAAAATGGAAAGTTCGCCCTCGTCCGATTCGTCAATATACAGCCGGTCGGCGTTATGAAGCACGAGGTCGATTTGATGTGAAACCCGCGCGATGCTCTTGTACCGGGCCTGGGTAAACGCGAAAAACGCCGCGCCAAAGGCGGCGGCGGAAGCGATCATAAGGATTCCGGCCGCCATATTGATCACAAATCCGAGCGTTCCGGCGACGGCGGCCATTAAGGCAAGCAAACCGGCAAACCGCCGAAACTCCCTATTCCGAAGCATGCCCGCCCCCCAATCTGTACCCCGTCCCGCGAACGGTCAGAATGATTTGCGGGTTTGCGGGGTCGTCCTCTATCTTCTCCCGCAGGCGTTTGATGTACACGGTCAGCGTATTGTCATTGACAAACTCGCCCGCCGCGTCCCACAATTCGTCAAGCAGCCGGCTCCGCGTGACAATACTGTGGGGATTGCCGATGAACACCAACAGCAAGCGGTATTCCAAAGCCGAAAGAAAAACCTCGCCGCCGTTTTTTTTCACAACGCCGCTTGCCGTATCGACATGAAGCCCGCGGATTTCAAAAGCAGGTCCGGAACATCCGTTTTTTCGCAGGGCGGTTCTGATTCGCGCAATCAACTCGCGCGGGCGGAAGGGCTTGGTGATATAGTCGTCGGCGCCCATGTTGAGCCCGGTGACGACGCTCGCCTCATCACCGGATGCCGTCAGAAAGATAACGGGAATATTCTGCGTTTCTTTGATTTCCGTGCAAACCGTAAAGCCATTTCCGTCAGGCAAGGAAATATCTACAAGCGCCAAGTCGAATTTATTCCCGGCAATCATGGCAAAAGCCTCATCCCGCGTAGGGACGCGGGTGACCGTAAATCCCTCCGCGCGGAGCAAAAGCGCAAGGTTTCTGGCGATTGCCTGATCGTCCTCAACCAAAAATATCCGCGGCATCAGTCAGCCCTCCTCTTTAAACGCCCGCGGCCGCCATCCGCGCGCGCACCTTTTCCCCTCTTGCCTCCGTATCGCCATCCCCCGGCTACACACATAAAGCCCAAAGGAGACGCCGCAAAGGAGATGTCGTCCCGGCGGGCTTTATTTTATGCCCGTTTCGCTTTCAAAGCAAGCATAAAAATAAAATTTGCCTATTGATAATCAACCGCAGCAAAACCATTGAGGAACGGGCCTTTTACGTGCTGTAGCCTATATGGTTTTGATCGGTTCCGGATTACTCTTTGTTTCGCACGCTTCTTGGAATTAGCCAAGGTTAATGAGCGTCACGCAGCGTTTCAATGGGAATGTTCAATATTTCCGCGATTTCCTCATCAGACATGTTTTTCTGTCTCATTTTGCGAGCAGCTTCCATTTCTCTGGCCTGAACTTTTTCACGTTCTGCCTGAGCTTCCATTTCTCTGACCTGAACTTTTTTGCGCTCTTCTAAAATTTCCTTATCTTTGGCCCGCATTATTTTCTGCATCTCTTTTTCGGTCTTTTCCCGTTCCAGCCGCCTCGTTTCCTGCACATCATAAGGCTCCAATAATGTAAACATCTCCTGGATCCTCCTCTCATATATCTTTTCCGTCACAGTGTCTATTTCCTGTTTTGGCACATGAATTTTTGTCAACAATACCGTAATGACATCCGCGAGCAACTTTTTCAAATGCTCCGGAATATTGAGCGCCAGCCGTTCCACGTAATCCTGCGGCAATTGGCTCAATAGGCTCATTTCTTCCGGTTTCCGGATCTTGTCGATCAACATAATCAATGACAGCATATCCCCGAAACGTATTAGGTCCTCTTTGTCGTATCGGTTCAGCGCCACCAATTCATACTCGAATTTGGGAATGTATTTGGCGAATACACCGGCCATCTCCGTTTTATCCAGGAAATTGACCTCAGCGCTCCATTGCTCGGGCCCATCATAGAATATGATGGGCAAAACAGGCGGAAACTTGAAATCCTTCGTATAGGTGATCTTGGTTTTGCTCTTTTTGCCCTTTTTATCCTTATTGACCTCTTTTTCATAATCCAGCAAAACCATTGCAATATATTGCAACATTTTAAAACTGGCCCGAAAATTAACTTGTGATTCATGTTCAAAGACGGCAATCACAAACAAAGGCACATCGCTTTTGAGGTGGATTCGTTTCACGGTGTCCGAATCCTTGTTGTCCTGAAACAAGGGCAAAAACCGTTCCGTCATATCTTCTATATCGTCCGGGCTTACCTCTTTTAAGAGCTCAATCGGGACAAAGTCTCTCAAAAACTCAACAAAAAGATCCGGTTCATTCATGATCTGCTTCCAACTATTATCTTTTGCGTTTCGAATCGCGGACAAATCAACACCAGCCTTACGGTTTAATCAGATTCCTGCGGTCAAATTATATCATAGAGATCGTCTCGGGTTCAACTGCTATTATCGAGTTTTTCTGTCAAGTCATATCATCCCGATCAATAGTTATTTAATTTAGGACTCGTTAAACAATAATCTGCGATTTTTCACTTGCCCTTTCGCCGCCGGACTGCGTTGTCGTCAGTCGCCATACCACTGCGGGTATGCCTCCTTCCTCCGCCTTGTCCGACG
>JAISDM010000294.1 GCA_031264885.1 Peptococcaceae bacterium
GAGGCACTGACTGACATCGAACTGCTTCAAGCGGTGATTGGCAGCGGAGGCAAAGGCAATGACTTCAAGCAGATCGCCAAAAACCTCAGTGTCACAATTGATAAAATCGGTATTGAAAACCTGACGATAGATGATGTCAAGACTATCAAGGGTATCGGCGATGCCAAAGCTACAGTTGTATTTGCCGCTTTGGAGTACTGGAAGAGAAAGTTTGCGAAAAAGACCCGCCCTCTAATCGATAACACAGAAAAAGCTGTGGAGCAGCTTGATTTCATCAGGAATAAAAAGCAGGAATACTTTGTTATGCTCACACTTGATGGTGCAAGACGGCTTATAAAAACCCACACAATATCAGTCGGCACACTTACAGCTTCGCTCGTTCATCCGCGAGAGGTATTTGCGCCTGCAATGGAAGACAGAGCCGCGTCCATAATCATTGCCCACAATCATCCGAGCGGTTCCCTTGACATTGGCAACAAGGACAAGGAGGTTACCAAGCGGATAAACGATGCCGGAGAGTTGCTTGGAATCAAACTTGATGACCATATTATCATTGCAGGTGATGGTTTCACGAGCGCGATGCAGTAAATGAATCATAATGAGTTGGAAAAGATATAATAGGCGAGGAGGATAAAAATATGCCAACGTTAAAAGAGCTGCTTGTAGCGGAGGCAACGGAATATGAGTTCAAGGCCGCGCTTGAAACGGGCAGACCCAAGAGCTGGCTCAAAACCGTAAGCGCGTACGCAAATGGGCAAGGCGGCAGCTTCTTCTATGGAGTGGATGACAATGGCGCTGTCATCGGACTTGATGACGTGAAAACGGCCACAGAACAAATCAGCAAACTGATACAGGCCCGTATATCGCCGCTGCCGGAGTTCAGCCTGAAGCCTCACCGTTTGGAAGACGGCAAGACCGTACTGGCGCTTCAAGTTCTTCGCGGCGAAACCCCGCCTTATTACTACATCGCGGATGGCAATACGATAGCCTACGTCCGTATCGGCGACGAAAGCGTTCCCGCTTCGCCGCCGCAGTTGAGTGAGCTTGCGAGGCGCGGTAAGAACCTCACATTTGATTCAATGCCTACGGAATACAAGGTGAGCGATTTGACGTTCACGGTTTTTGACGCGGCTTTCAAAAGAATAAAGAAGCTGGCGCTTACGGAAAAGGACTATGTATCCTTTGGAATATGCAAGCCGGACGGCACGTTGACCTATGCGGGGCTGATGTTCTCCGACGAGTGCCCGCTCCTGCAGTCAAGGGTATTTTGCACCCATTGGGACGGTCTTGACAAGAGCGGCGGCGTGGACGATGCTGTTGACGACA
Source organism: Peptococcaceae bacterium (assembly GCA_031264885.1). GTDB lineage: Bacteria > Bacillota > Peptococcia > DRI-13 > UBA5745 > JAISDM01. Next base: position 1,327 of record JAISDM010000294.1, read on the forward strand.
AGGAGTTTGAGGGTGACATAATTTCACAGCTTATGAGCAGCCATGATTTTATCAAGATGAATTCCAAGGTGCGGTGGAAAAAAATGTCCGACCACAGGGTCAATAAGCCTGACTATGCTGACAGGGCTGTTTTTGAAATCCTTGCCAACTCCCTGATGCATAGGGATTACGGTGTTATCGGCAGTGAAGTTCATGTCGATATGTTTGACGACCGTCTTGAGATTTATTCCCCGGGCGGAATGCCCGACGGTACGTTGATTCAGGAACGCGACATTGAGGAAGTGCCGTCTACGCGCCGCAATCCTATCATTTCTGAGATTTTCCATCGGCTTGATTTCGTGGAGCGACGCGGCAGCGGTCTCAAGAAAATCCGGAACGAAACCGCCAATCTATACGGTTACACAGATGATTTCGCGCCGAAGTTCAAATCGACGCGGACGGCGTTTCATGTCATTTTGAAAAATATAAATTACGACTTGCCCTGTGACTTGCCCTGTGACTTGACCTATAATAAGCAAGTCACAGGGCAAGAGGATCGTGCCGCGAAATTACTCGGATATTGCAACATGCCCAGAACTCGGCGCGAAATGCAGGAATTTATCGGAATCACAAGCCGTGAACACTTCAATAAGACCGTTCTGTGTCCGTTGCTTGAATCGGGAAAACTCCAAATGACCGTTCCCGACAAGCCAAACAGTCGCAATCAGAAGTATGTGAGGGCATAGAAGAACTGTATCCATGCGATTTGGCGAATTCATTCTTTATACGCGTGTTTTTCGCCGAGTGTAAAACAGGGCAAAAATGGCGGCTGACGCCAGCAGACGCGCCAAGTGGCGCGTCATAACGTTTATCTCCATGAAGTATCCGTTTATAAAGGCGCAAACATGGATCAACGCTAAGGGAATCAGTACGAGCAAGCAAGTTTGCCGGATCAAGGCGTCCAGGTTCATCATGATCAATAATATCCCGGCAGCGCCCATCAACAGAGCCGCCCACGCAGGCACAAGACCACCCGTGACAATGACGATGCTGTAAACTTTGCAAAGGCGCAGGGCGACGGCGGCGAATCGTTGTGGGGTACATTCTGAAAATGGATCGGGGCAGCGTTAGATCATTGAAAAAAGGATGCTAGGGTCGGAGGCGCGTAAAATCTCAGTCCAGCGCTGAGTACAGGATGTTGGTGATCTTCGCGTGGAGGATGTAGTCGTCCTCCAATTGATCTACCAGGTAAAAAGCCGCCGCCAGGCCGTATTCGGGATCCGCCAGCATCCGGGCGCCGCCGTAGCCGCAGTGGTCCACCGCCCGGGGAGAGCGGAGCACGCCCAAGTCGTCCAGCTTATCGGCGCGGATGTTCCAGCCGAATCCCCAATTGGCGCCGAGCCACCGGCCCTTCCAGAATTCCCGGGGCAGCGCAGCGTTATAATCCGCCGTCATGGCCCGCACTGAGGCCGGGGAAAGGATCCGGGCGCCATCCAGCGTGCCCAGACCGAGAATCATCCGGGTGAAGCGCAGCATGTCCGGCGCGGTGGTCTTGAGTCCGCTGGAGCCGGAGAAGGCGGCGCGGTTCTCGTCGGAGTTGTACCAGTTGCTGCCGCGGCAGCTTTCCGCGCGTTTCACCACACGGGACCATTTTTCCCGGGGGAGGATGAAATGCGAATCTTTCATGCCCAGGGGCTCGAAGATACGCCGCCGGGCGAAGTCGTCGAGATTCTCCCCGGATACGTCTTCCACAATCCGCGCCAGCAACCGGTAACCCATGTTGCTGTAATCAAAACGCGCGCCGGGCCGGTACTTGAGCGGGGCGCCCAGGCCGATTGCCTCAAAAAATCCGTACTGCGCCCCCGACGGGGCTTGGCGGGCGTCGTATCCCAGGCGCGCCGCCGCTTCATTCCAGACGCGGTTCCATTGGTCTTCCGGGGCGCCGTCGGCCGGCATGGGAAGCCGCAGCAGGCGCTTCATGATGTTTTTGACGTATTTTTCCGTGTCGTCGTCGTCCATGCCTGAGGAATGGGTCAAAAGATGAAACAGCGTGACTTCGTGCTTGTTTTCGCCGACGAATTCCGGGAAATATTCCCGGAGACGGTCCCAGAGCAGCAGTTGGCCGTCTTCTTGCAATATCATGATCATCGCCGCCACAAACGTCTTGGTGACGCTGGCCACGTCGGCGATCATGTCCTCAGCCAGGGGCGGTCCGCCCGGCGCGGCCACGCCGTATGCCCCGCGAAAAATCTCCGTGTTTCCCCGGGCCGCGCAAACCACGATGGAAGGATTGATTTGATCCTCCGCCGCTTTTGCCAGGAAGCGGTCCAAGTAGGCGAGCCGTTCTTCCCGGACGTGTACCCGCCGCGCCTGAGACTGATCAATGATCATAAGTTCTCCTTTCTGTTAGGCGTGTTCCTGGTATATGGCCTTGATCACTTCCGCGATGCCGATTTCCTGGATGGAAATATTCTGCACCTGCCCGAATTCCCACAGACGCGCGAGAAATTCGCTCATGGGCAGAATCGCGCCGTTGACCTCCAGAACCACCTCCTTTTCGCTGACAGACTCAAAGAGCGCGACGCCCGGGCGGAGAAATTCACCGGCGGGGGGCAGGGGGCCCTTGGTCGTGACGCGGATTGTTTTCTTGTCTCCCAGGTAACGTTTCAGGACGGCCAATTCATCCTCAAAGACCTTCTCACCTTTGTTGAGGATGACGACCCGGTGGGCGAGCTGTTCGATGTCCTCCAGGTCGTGGGTCGTCAGAATGAAGGTGACGCCGTCCCTGTTCATTTCCCGGATGAACGCGTGGATGTTCTCCTTGGCCAGAAGATCCACGCCGATGGTGGGTTCGTCCAAAAAAACCATCCGGGGCCGGTGGAGCATGGCCATGACAAACTCGCATTTCATGCGTTCCCCCAGGGAAAGGGTTCGAACCGGCCTGCCCACGACGCGCTCCAATCCCAGCAAGGCGGTCATCCGTTCAAGCCGTTCCGCGTACGCCGAATCGGGGATCGCGTAAATGGCCTTGTTCAGGCGGAAGGCGTCCATTGGCGGTATGTCCCAAATCAGCTGCGACTTCTGTCCGAATACCGCTCCGATGTGGGCCACATACCGGCTTCTGTCCCGGTACGGGACGAAGTCGAGAACCTTGACCTCGCCGCCGGTGGGAAACAGAACCCCCGTCAGTATTTTGATGATCGTGGATTTGCCGGCGCCGTTTTCGCCGATCAGGCCGACGATATCGCCCTGAGCCACATCGAAAGAAACATTGTTCACCGCGCGGACGGTGATTTTTTTTCGGACAAAAAGGCTCTTGAGGGTTGCGGCCAAGGCGCCGCGGCGTTCATGGGTCACATATTCTTTTGTCAGACGGCGAACCGACAGGACGGTTCGCCGTTCAGGCGCGCTCATTCTCAGACGACCTCCGAAAATCTCAGTTTAGGACTTTACGGGAATTTTGCCGTTAGGCAAGGCGGGGGGTATGGCGACTGACGGCAAAATAGCAAGCGAGAAGTCCAAGTTATTGTTGCACAATTCCTTACCCCCCGGCGCTTTGATAGCGTTGAATCATATGGCGAAAAAGCCCATACCCAAAAATGGCGAAGAGGACGCAGGGAACGGCGGCGACGGCCATTTGCGCCGTGGTTCGGCCGAGGATGGCGGTCGCGGGGAAAAAACCCAGCATCGCCACGGGGATCACATAGGTGACGGCGGCCCGCAGCGCGCCTGTGAAGATGGTGACCGGATAACGGCCGAACAGAGTGACGGCGTCATAGATTTCAAAGACGCGGCTGTTTCCTACCCATTTGAAGCACACGGCGGACATCATCAGGACGCAGCCGAGGTTCAGCAGGACGCCCATGAGAAACAGCAGAGCGAACAAGGCCGCGCCGCCTGCGGGAATCGGGGCAAAGCGCGCGGCGGCATAGGCGAACATGGCGGCGCCCCCGCAGAGCTGGCCGATATACTCGAATCCGAAGGAGCCGGCCACAGCCGTGAAGACGGCGGAGCCGGGCTTCAGGAGCAGCAGATCGTAAGTGCCTTCCCTCACGCGCTCCATGGTTGTCCAGACCACATTGTGAAAGAACGGCGCGCACAGCCCGCTGCTGAGCATAAAGACGGCCTGGGCCAACAGCGCCTCGTGGAAGGTCCATCCGGGAATCGCCTCGCCGTTGGCGTAAATCAACACCGTCAGAAGCGGAATGAGTAGGCTGCCGGCCAGCATGACGGTCTGCGTGAAGAAGAAATCCAGCCGGTACGCCGCCGCCGACGCGAAGGCGACACGTATGTACTGCCCGTATACGGAAAAAGCCAGACGGATCGAATTCATACCATCCTCACTAACCACTAACCACTATCACTAATCCCCTCACACGCCCGCCGCGGTGAACCGTTTGAGGCCGAACCGGTACAGAAGCTCAGACAAAACCAAAGCCGTAGCCGTGTAGACAGCTTGTACGCAGACGATTTGGGGAATACCCATGGAGAACGTTCCCAGGCGGTACGTTCCGGTATAGACCATGCTGGGCACATAGGCCGTAAATTGAAACGGCAGAAAAAAGAGAATTCGCTGGAGCGCGTCCGGCAGAAGCAGCAAAGGGAACAAGGCGCCGGAGCATACACTGGTCAGCAGCTTGATCACCGAGCGCAGCCCGTCCGTCCGAACCAGCCAGAAGGCGGCGATGCCGATGGAATAATTGACGGTAAAAACCATGATGTAAGACAGGGCTACGGAAACCAGGAAGTACCCGCCCCGGACCGGCGCGATTTCCATATGAAAAATGAAGACAAAGATGAGCAGCGCCGGCAGAAACTCAAACAGGAGTCCCAAGGTTCTGTGGCCGAGTTTCTGGGCGAAGGCAAACAGGCGGTGATGGATGGGGCGCAGGACAAAGGTGGTGAACTTGCCTGTCCGGATCAGCATCTGTAAATTCCAGTCGGCGAAATCCATCGTCAGGTAAGAAACGAGGGTGGTGACGCCGTAATAGGTAATCATGGCGTCCAAGCTTATGCCCCGAATCGAGTCGGTTCCGGAATAAACCGCGCGCCAGATGCAGATTTGCGTCAGGAAGTACGCGGGGCCGACAAATACGGAAACAAGGGAATGAGTGCGGTAAGCGGCCCATTCCTTATAAGTGGAAGCGGCAATCGCGAGAATCACGCGGATCTTGATCCGGATTCCCGCCGCCGCGACGGCGACAACGCCTGCGCCCACGCTCGTGCTTGTGTCTGCGCCCGTGCTTGCGACAGCGCCTGCGTTTGCAGATGCGCTCGTGTTTGCGTCTGTGTCCGCGCCTGTGGCAGCGCCCGCGCTTACGCGCCGCGGCGTTTCGACGTTTGAATTTTCACTCAAATTTGGGGACGGAGACATGGAACCTCCCGCGGACGCCGGATATGATTGGGCGGAGACGCAATCGTTCCCCGCGCGCGGCGTGTCCCCATTTTATCATAAAACCCGCGCGGAAACAACCGCGCCGTGAATCAATTTCCACTGGACAAAGCGCGGTTACAAATATAGAATATGGTTAGGTTCCGGAACAATATATTTGGCGGGAGATGGGTAAAATGGACTTTAATCTGGATAACCTTAACAAACAGTTAAATAGGAGAGGGTTCGGCTCATTCGTTTGTAATAGTAAGCAAGAAGCCGTCGATTATATTTTGCAATCGTTTCCTATAATCGGCGACATGATTGTTGGAATGGGGAACTCATTGACCTTAGAGGCTTTGGGCATCAAAGAGATTTTAACTGAAAAAGCCTTTGCTGTATATAGCCATACTCTTGAGTCAGCAGATGATGAAACTAAGAAAGCTCTTTTAGCT
>JAISDM010000015.1 GCA_031264885.1 Peptococcaceae bacterium
GTCGTCGGACAAGGCGGAGGAAGGAGGCATACCCGGGGTGGTATGGCGACTGACGACAACGCAGTCCGACGGCGAAAGGGCAAGTGAAAAATCGCAGGTTATTGTTTAACGAGTCCTAAATGAAGGTTAGAAAGGAACCGCGCGCATGAACATCACGGAAATCAAAAAGAGCCTGGACAGGATGTTCGCGGCGCCGCTCCGTCAAGGCGCCGCGCGGAACATCATCTTCTGGTATGACGAAAGCGGCGCGTTCGCGGATAAAATCGACGGCCTGAATCTTGCCGGCGCGAAGACAGTCAAGCTCTGCGATAACAACGTGTTTGCCACGAAACTGTATATCGAGCGTGAAGACACACAGAGCAACCTGTTGATCTACTCGCCTTTCCCCCGCCCGGCGAATAAGGAGAACTGGCTGACCGACGCCATCAAGTACGGCCAGACCTTCCTGACAGACGAAGCCTCGCTGATACTCCTGAATTACAAGATGGCGGGTTCCCTGCGCCCGCTCGCGGAGATATACAAGGCGTTTTTTCGCAGCGCCGGGCGCTGCCGCCGATTCGACGGATATGGCATAACGGAATTCACCGAAAAATCGCTGGACATCGCCATCCTCTCCGCTTTATGCAAGCTCCCGGCGCCGAATTTCGACGCCTGTATCCGGGAGATTCTTTGCGGTGTGGCGGAAGGCGACGCCTCTCTTATAGAGACCGTCGGCAAGTTCGGCAGTTTGGACAGGCTGTGGCTGTTGATTGAGGAGGCATACGGTTATCGCTTCCCGGATAAGGACTTTGAGAAGCTGGCCATTTTGCTTCTCGTGACCCACCTTTCCCAGAGCATAGATAAGCTGCCGTCCGCGTGGTCCGCCTACAAATCCGAAAATACCAACGGGTTTGTCTTCGTGGACGGCTTTATGAAGATGAAGGGTTACACCGAGAAATATAAGGCGCTTGCCGACTTGGTCTCGGACAGGCTGCAGCTGCCGAAGCAGCTGGCCAAATGGAAGATTGACGACATCATCGGCTGCGACACCTTCCGGCAGTTCGACACGGCCGTCGCCGGTCAGCTGCTGTCGCTGATACTCGACCAGGCGGGCGAGTACGGCATGTACAAGAAAGCCATCCGCAGCCGCCGCGGCCGCCGCTGGTTTTCGGACTGCGAGACCGAATACAGTACGCTCCTGTACGCTTGTGAGTTTCTGTCTCTCGCAAAAAGATACGGCGATTTCTCCGCGGCCTCACGCGAGGAACTGTGGAAGCTCTACGAGGACGGACTTTACAAGTTCGATACCTTTTACCGCAAATTCACCCGCTCGTTTGACAGCCTTCACAACCCGGAGGATTACCGGGCTTTGGCGGATAAAATTGAACAGACGTATACGAACGGTTTTCTAAGGAAGCTGTCCGCCCAATGGCGCGAATTGCCGGAGAACGGGAAAGCTGAGAACGGCGCGGCTGACTGGGGCGCCGCCGGGGCCGTCGGGCAAGAGCGGTTCTATGAGTCCAAGGTGAAGCCGTTCATCGATAAGGATGAAAGAATCATCGTCATCATCTCGGACGCGCTCCGTTATGAGGCGGCGGCGGAGTTACTGGAAGTGATGAAGCGGGAACACAAAGGGACGAGCGAACTGTCCGCTTTGCTGAGCGTTGTCTCTTCCCGCGCGAAGCCGGGAATGGCCGCGCTCCTGCCGCGCAAGCCCATTGAGATAAAAGACGGCGGCTGTTGGATTGACGGCGCCGACAAGATCCTAAAGGCGTACAAAAGCGCGTCGGTTGCCACTACCTATGAAAAACTGGCCGCCATGTCCAAACGGGAGATGTCCGCGCTGCTGAGCGGCATAAAGGTTGCGTATATCTACCACAGCGCCGCCGCCACTGAGCGGGACGTGTCCGGCGCGGCGGAGAAAACCATCCGCGAGTTGACCGGACTGGTACGGACGCTGAAAAACAACGTCAGCGCCATCAACTTTTTTATCACCGCCGGCGCGAACTGTGTACACGGAGGTGCCACGCTGCAGGAAGTCATGCTGCCACTCATCCGGTACAGAAGCGGCAAGAATATCGCCAAGGCGGCAGCCGCCCGAAAGGTAAATCTCCATCTTACGAGTATCTCCCGTAAAGTGACCAACGCGATCATCCGCCTGAGCTTCTTCCAGAAGGAACAGGTGGCGGACAAACTCCTGCCGCTGCGTGTTCAGGCATACTTTGAGGATGAAAACGGCGGGCGCGTCTCCAACGAGAACATCATCATCGCCGACAGCGCGAGCCCGAATCCGGAAGAACGCACGTACAAAGAGAGCTTCACCCTGCGGAACATCCCGTATGACAAAGCGAAGACATATTACTTGGTCCTCAAAGACAGCGATACGGCGGACAAGGAGCTTGAGCGCATCCCCTTCACCATTGATCTGGTGTGTGAAAATGAAAACTTGACGTGACCGTGACTATTGCGAACCTCCCTCCCATTCGCATATATAGCCGAACATGCCGGAATACACCTCGTCGGTTCCGTCGTTCCAGCCCCAGGAACCGGTGTAGTAATCCGTCAGCAGCAGATATGTCTCCCGGCCCTCGCCGTTGGGTTCCCCCGGCAGCCAATCTGTGTACGAGAACTGTTCCCCGGTCACCCAAGTCCAGCTGCCGCCCGCGTCCGCGTCGGCCGCGCCCAGCCAGAGGAACCGCGAACTCTCGGAGGGCAAACCTTTGATGAACCGGGATTCGCCGGCGGATGTGACGGTACACAGATGCCCGCCCAGACCGCCGCAGATCTGATCCGCCTCAACCCATGTCGCGTCGCTGTAATACACCTTATAATAGTTGCCTTCATACTTCACCGCGTCACTCGGTATGGACGGATTTGCCGGCGTGGGCGCGGATGTGGGTCTTGGCGCCGTCATCGGCTGTGGCGTGGGTGTCGGTATCGGTGTTGGCCGCGGCGCGGAGGTGGGCGTCGGCTGTGGTGTCGGCGTGGGCGCGGATGTGGGTCTCGGCGCCGTCGTCGGCGTGGGGGCCGCAATGACCGCTGCGGAAATGGCGTAATCCACATATTGATCGCCGGCATAGGCGCGAAGGACTAGGTTCCGCGACCCGGTATCCTGCGTCTTCCATTGGAAATCCCATTCCTTCTCCCCGTTTTGATCCGTCGTGGGAACGCTGCTGCCCGCCGCGGTTTCTCCCCGCTCGTTGATCAGCGCGACCCTGTCCGCGATGTCGTTGGTTTTTGCGTAGATCCAGACGGAATCGCCGCTCTGGACGCTGTTTTGCTTCGGATAAGCCATGATGACCTTCGGCTCAGCCGACGGATTCACCGGCTGTCTGGCCGTATTGCTTTCGTCGATCCCTCCCCGTATCGCTTTGCCCTTCGTCAATTCGGACTCGGATTTCCCGAACACCGTCGCCAGCACGCTCTTACCGGTAATGACCTCGAAGTGCAGATGAATCCCCGTGCTGTTCCCCGAGGTTCCCATGCGCCCCAAATAGGTCCCCCGAGTGATCCTCCTGTCTCCCTTATCGAAGCGGTTGATTAATGTTTGGTCGATGTCGTTAAAATGCGCCATGACCACCGTATACCCGTCATCTGTGCGGAACTCGACATGGTTGCCGTATCCGCCGCGCCCGTCCTTGCAGCCGTAATAGCCCTTCGGGTTAAAACCGTGCTGCAATATGGTCACGGTTCCGTCACATGGCGCGTACAGCGGGATATTCCCCGCGTTCAAAAAATCCACCGCCCGGCCGCCGCTTTGGGTCGCGTGTCCCTCGTAATGGATGTCGTAAGCGCCCACATAGCATACATCGCTGTTCCGCCAGGGCACAGACCAATCCGTGATCGCCGCGCCGGCGCGGACAGGCGCAAGCGTGATCAACAGGGCAACGATCATCCATACGCCGGCAAATCTGTTTTTCTTCATCATGTACCGCCTCCCTTATGACTGTGGCTCAATGGTAACCACATAAGGCGCGCCCGGCTCCACGACAACCGTTTTCCCGGCGCCTGTCATCACCGTCGCCCGCCGCTGTTCGCTGGCCGCCTCATCGAGAGCGAAGCCTCGTTCAACCAGCGCGTTTACAAATGATTCCGTCACATACTGTACGTCTAAGGCTTGCACATAGCCCACATAGACCCCCGGCGAACTTTCGGTGAACGCCGCGCCGGCAATATCGCCGATGATCCCGATTTCCGGCGCGGCAGCCGGATTCACATTCGGCGTGGTGATCACGGCAATCGAATTCACAGCGTCCCAATTTACGTCCGCGCCGAAGCTCTCGGCGATAAACCGCAGCGGCACAAGCGTCCTGTCCCCGGCGACCACAGGCGCCGCGTCCAGCGCGATGAGCGCGCCGTCCTTATACGCCGCGGTTCGCCCGACCACCAGCTGTACAGTCGTGCCGCCCTTACGGGATGTAACCGTCCGGGAAGCGCCGTCCCAATCCACGCCGGCGCCCATCGCCTCGAAGATGACGCGCATGGGAACCATGGTTCTGCCGCCGACCACCCGCGGCGGTTCGTCAAACGCCAGGTACGCGCCGTCGAGCATGACGCACGCGTCGTCCGCGGCCCACACCGCCGGCGCAAGCGCCGCCGCGGCTATGGCTGCCGCAAGAACGGCAGCGGCGAGAAGAAATTTGAATGTTTTCATAGAGCCTCCTTTGACTCGTGTGCGGAAACACGCCATAACAGGTATGGGCGGATCCGGCTTTTCGGGCGGCAGAATGCCGCCCCTACGGTACTGTGAACGATGCGTCGGCATCATACGAATCTGCATTAAAATATCCCTTAGAAGCGGATTCGTATATACTGTTATCCGCTTTCCGTCCAAAATTTGGACGAATTAAAATCCAGAACAGTAGGGGCGGCATTCTGCCGCCCCTACTGTTCTTGACAGACGCGCATTTCCAAATACGAATCGCAGATCCCGTCATTCCGGGCGTAACCCGGCCCCCCCATCCGTCATTCCGGGCTTGTCCCGGAATCCAAAAATGATAAACCAAGGAACCTGGATTCCGGGACAAGCCCGGAATGACAAGATATGATGCCGGAATGATGAGAAACGGACACATCCTATTGCACAGATCAAAACTATTTTTCGCGCCTTGGAAATTTGCGTCCGTTCACAGACGGGCCAGACTGTCCGAAAACGTCAAAAATCGCATCGTCAACACTATATATAGCGCGTATCTCCGAGTTAATCACCCTATATATTGCGTGTTGGGAATATTTAGGGTGTGTTTTCGGACAGTCTAGGGCGGCAGGATGCCGCCCAGGACCGTCCGAAAACGACAGAAATCGCATCGCTCGCACAATATATAGTGTGTCGTTCCAAGTAAATTACCTCATATGTTGTGTGCCGGGAATATTCAAGGCGCCCTTTCGGACGGCCTGACCCGAACCCCGGGTTCGTTCATACCTGCTCCGGTGTATTTCGCTAAATCATGCCAAATTACAAATCGCAGATGGTCTAATCCTCTTCTTTCAGTTCTCCATCCTCCATGATATAGATTTTGCGTCCGACGGCGCCTCTTTCCCCCAACGCGCCATAATAAACGCCATTCAGAGTCAGTTCCGCCACGCTGGGATTCCCCGCCACTATCTCCAAACGGGTCATCCCGCTGAGAGCGGCGGTTTCTCCGTCTCTCATGGTCTTCTCATACAAGACGTTTCCGTCTCCCTTGATCTGAACCCAACATTCCCCTTGCAGAACCGTCAATTCCATATCAATGCTTGTGCGCAGAGGTTGAGTGGTTAATATCGGAGATTGAGTGAGTAAATCCGTCGATGTCGATGTCGCTGACGATCCGATATCCATCCGCTCCAGTATTGAATAAGACAATACGCATATCACACTGAAAACGGCAAATACAATACACGTGAGTATTATCGCGCGCCGCATGTCGCTTAATACAAAACTGTGATGTGCCGCAGATACATGTGGCGATGCTCCATCCCACACACCTTCAGTGCGGCTCGTTTGCTCCCCTTCCGCAGTCTGCGTCCCGAACGCGCGTCCGGACGCCGACGTCCCAAACACACCTGCCGTCCCTGCCGTCTTGTCTGCGGTCGTCTCACCGGGGGCCGTGGCCCCAAACGCGCCCGCTATCCGTTCCGATGTGGGCGGGGGCGGCGGGGGCGGCGTCTGCGCCGCAGCGGCAGATCGGGGCGACGCCGCGGCGCCTGCCTGGCCGGCCGCTGAAGCGCCCATCTGTCTAATCGCCTCACCGGTGGACTGGACGGACGCCGGATCGGCAGATCGCGCAGCCGTTCCAGCGGACGCGGCGGAGACGCTTTCGCCGCTCAGTGCCTTCTCCAGCGCCTCCCGCATCTCGGTCGGGGAGGCAAAACGCCGCTTGCGGTCGAAGGCGCACGCCTTGGATATAATCGCGTTCATCGCCGGCGAAGCCCCGGGAATGGCCGGCAGCGCTTCGCCTTTCATTCTCCGCTGTAACGCGGTATCCCGGTCGCGGGGCGTGATGGGTTCGGGAAACGCCGGCAAGAACGGCGTCCGGTTTTGGTTCAGGAAACGGTACATCACGATGCCCAGCGAATATGTATCCACATTGGCACCGTACTCCTGACCGGTGAACACTTCCGGCGCCATATAGGTGTACGTCCCTTTCTTCGACAATCCCGACATCGTCCGCTCAATCTGCCGGGCGATGCCGAAGTCCCCCAATTTATACTCCTCAAACTGCGATACGAAGATGTTATCCGGCTTGATGTCCCGGTGAATGGTGTTTTTCCGCGCGCACAACTCCAGCGCCTGACAGATATGGATACCGAGTTTGACTACATCCTTCGCCGCGAAGGGTTTTTCGTGGGTGTAGTCGGTCAGGCTGGTGAGCAGTTCCATACGGATGAGAATGTCCCAGCCGATCTCGCCCGGCCGCTCAATGACCTTATGATCCTCGAAGCTGACGATGTTGCTGTTGCCCCGGAATTCGCTCAGAAGGTCGATTTCCTGGATGATGTCCGCGACAAAGGCGTGAAAATAGCTGCGGGCGGATGCTTCGTTCAGCCCCTCGCTCCGCATCTGCCGCAAATCGGCTTCATTCTGCGGAACGGATATGATTTTTACCGCCGAGTAATACGTCTTGCCAAATTCTTCCCGGCGCACTTTATACACCTTCCCGAAGGAACCCTCGCCGATCAGGGAGTCCACATACCAGGAACCCCACAGCGGTTCGTATTGCTTGATGTCGGTCATGGCCGTCTCCTTAAACATCGCGCACGGTGACGACGCAGATCGCTCTGTGCGCGCCGTCGCCGGTCGTGACGGCGACTACGGCGCTTCCGGCCGCTTTCGCCGTAATCACGCCCGAGGATGTCACCGAAACGACGGCGGTATTCCCGGATGCCCAAGAAATGGAGCGGTCGTCGGCGTTCAGCGGCGAAACCGACGCTTGCAGCACATAGGATTCGCCGACTCTCAATTCACACGCCGCCGGATTGACGGAGACATGCGTCACATGAATGACGGACAGCGCCGGCTCGGTCGCCGCCGGCTCGGTTTCGGTTCTCCGCGGCGCGGTTCTGCCGGGCGCCGCGGCGGATGGCGCCGTTGTGGACGGCGGCGGCGTTGTCGTCGCCGGTTCCGTGCTCGATTCCACCGGCGCTCTGAGCCTCGACGGATCAATATACGCGCCCTCATAGGTAATCGTCAGCGCGCGGTCTTCGCCGTTCCACTCCACATCCGCGCCCAGACTTTCCGAAATCAGCTTTGCCGGAATCATCGCGCCTCCGTTGACAGAATCCGGCGCCGCCGTCAGCTTCACCGGATCTCCGTTGACAAAAGCGGAATCGCTGCCGAGAATCAGGTCGGCGGCATTCCCTCCCCATTCGACGCGTATGGTTTGGGTTGCGGGATCGTAACTGACGGTTCCGCCCATCACATCCATAAGGCCGCGAAGCGGCAGCATGGCCACCGTTCCCATAAGCAGCGGAGCGCCGTTATTCTCGTCGATTTGAGCCGGCGTCCCGTTGACGACCATGTTCGGGTCGTCGATTCTCAGCACGATTTGATTGAAATATACATCCGGCTGCGCCGGAGATTCCTCGATATCAGAATTAGAATTTTGGATAAAAAAAATAAAAACGCAGACCAGCGCGGCCAGCGACGCGGCACAGACCGCAATCAGGCGGCGCCGCTTCTTCCTGTCCGCCGACCCGCCGCCGGATGGGTAACGCCGGTTGAACACGCCCTCGGTTCTCTCGGCGGGCTCTGTTTCCGGTATGGTGTCCGAATACGACTGTGCCGAAGACTCAGCGGTAAACCGCGGCGCCGACTCGAACTCGTCGGTGAATCGCGGCGCCGCCTCGGATACGCGGGTTCCCCCATCGACCGTTTCCAGCGCCGCCCGCATCTCCGCCGCGTTGACGTACCGCGTCCTGCGGTCGAAGTCGCAGGCTTTCTGCACAATCGCGTTCAGCGCCGGGTCTATCCCCGGAATCTCCGGCAGCGGCTCACCCTTCATCCGTCGCGTAAGCGCGGCGTCACGCTCACGCGGCGTGATCGGCGCGGGGAAATCCGGCAGAAAGGGCGTCCGGTTCCGGTTCAGCAGGCGATACATCACGATCCCCAATGAATACGTATCCACGCTGGCGCCGTATTCCTGACCGGCAAACACCTCCGGCGCCATATAGGTATATGTGCCTTTTTTCGATAAACCGGACATGGTGCGCTCGACCTGCCGCGCTATGCCAAAATCGCCCAATTTATAATCGCCGAACTGTGATATGAAAATATTGTCCGGCTTGATATCGCGGTGGATGATGTTTTTCGTGGCGCAAAGCTCCAGCGCCCGGCAGATGTGGATGCCCATCTTCACGGCCTCGTCCCGCGACAGCGGCTCCCGGGTCACCAAAGCGGTCAGATTGGTCAGCATCTCCATTCGAATGAGAATGTCCCAGCCGACGCCGTCCGCTTTCTCAGCGACCTTGTGATCCTCGAAGCTGACGATGTTGCTGTTGCCCCGGAACCCGCTCATAAGGTCGATTTCCTGTACAATATCCATCACAAAGGCGTGGAAATAAGTTCGAGCGGACGCCTCGTCCAGTCCTTCGCCCTGTATCTGCCTCAAGTCCGCTTCGTTCTGCGGGATGGAAATGATTTTTACCGCCGAATAATAGACCTTCCCGAATTCCTCGCGCCGGACTTTATAAACCTTGCCGTAGGAACCTTCGCCGATCAATTCGTCCACAAGCCAGTGTTCCCACAGGGGTTCGTATTGATGAATATCGGGCATACTTATTTCTCCTCGTTACTGTTTTCTGCTATCGTCATTCCGAGCTTGACCCGGAATCCAAAAATTCAGCGATGAAAGAAATGGATTCCGGGACAAGCCCGGAATGACAGTCGTGGGAATTCCTTCGACCATAGTTGCTCTCTCATACCGTTAATCCCAATTCGTTAAAGAAAATTTCAGGATCAATAAAAACGCGGTCTGAGCCAAAAATCTGCGCCGGAGTCATGGGCTGTGAAGAATCTCTAGCGCAACGCACATCCATATGAAGGTGCGGTGTACCGTTAGCCCCGCCTGTTTGCCCAAGCTTCCCAATGGAACTGCCTGCCGCCACGGTAGATCCGACGGCAAGCGGGGGTTTTTCTTGTAAATGAGCATAAGTAACATAGTAATATTTGCCGTTGATATTGTATTCGATCGTCGTGTAATAACCGTAACCCTGTTGGGGGTTCTTTACGGTTCCACTATCCTGCTTACACACCACAACCTTGCCGTCGGCGCAGGATGTGATGGGATCGCCTTCCGCTCCTATAAAGTCATAACCGTTGTGTCCACCTGTCGCCTTGTCCGACGCAAGCCCTCTGTCAATGCCAAAACCATACCTAGCCTTATCAAAGGTGCCTGAGAAATTGCCAACCGGATATACGCCTGACGCGCCGCTGGAGACAGAAGTCCCACCGCCACCCGTCGCGATACCGATGCCGACTGCGCCCACGCCAGCCACGCCTGCCGCCGCGGCGAGCGCCGCCGCCTCCTGGGTCAGCACGTGCTCGGTTCCTTCGTATTGCGTCGCCGCGTTATCCAGGAAGTTCGCGTACTGTGTCAGATTCTCGTACATCGCCCGATATTTGCCGTCCAGAGAAAGCAAATGTTCCATGATATCGTCAGGTCTTGTGCCACGAAAAAAGCCCTTCATATCCGCAATCTTTCTGACAACTGTCTGCTGACTTTGAAAAACCTCGTCGGCTTTCGCGCGGATGGAGGAAGCTTTCGCGCGAAGATCCTCGGTCGTCGCCTGGATCATTGCCACCGGCATAAATGACCACCGCCCTTTCCGCTAATCCTTTATGTTCAAACATTAGTATATTAGTTCCTATTATTTTGCTATTTTGCATATTGTATTGATAAGCTTCAAAAGTATTTCACCCACAGACACAACACTGTTAGAGATACCTTCAGAGATGGGATTCAGATCAATTGAATCGGAACCACCCACAACGGTTTTGGCGGGCGGCTCGACCGTGACCTTAGGAGCGTTCCCGAAAGAAGGAAACTTTATGGTCGGAATATTTATAGTCGGAAGTTTAAACGTGCCGGATCCGCCGGAACTGGATGAGCCGGTAGAACCGGAAGAACCGCCCGCCGCTGACTGAGACGGCCATGAAACCGAGCCGCCCACAGTTTGTGTGCTTGAACTCCCGCCGGTCGCGGCGACCGGCCTGGGCTCCCATACATCAGACTCAAAACCCCAATAATCCAGCAGCGGGGCAGCCAGCTCGATATTCCTGGCGGAAAGCGCCCTATCCCACGCCTCAAAGCGATCCGCGCCTTTGTCCAACGCGTCGGCCAAATTCCGTAACGCGTCCCGCATCTTTGACACCCCGTCCTTTGTCTCGGCGACCTCGTTGGCTATATGGACGCGTTCGGGGCACCGCCATGTGGAATGATTAAAGGCGTGTTGCAGCGATTTATACGCCTCGTTGATAAGATCGACCGCCCGTTTTATTTTTTTAGCGTAATTTTTCATGAAGTCCGTTTCATAGTTGATGATATCAGCCACAGTTCCTCCCCCTTCCGGCGCGATCCAGCGCCTGAATCGTTATAACCTGACACTCAGCAGTGATTTTTCGACGGCCACGTCCACATTAATTAAGTCTCCCACAGCGTCCCTTACCATCACCAAGTAGATATCGAGATTGCGGTTGAACGCGTCGAGATCCTTTTTGTTTTCCCGGAACTTGTCTGTATAGACCTGCTGCGCCTCGGACTGCCAGACCCCCGTCATATACTCAACTTCTTTGGCGATCTCCCCGATTAGCTCGTTTTGTCTGGCGACTTCCTTTATGGAAGAATTAACATTCGCCAATACCTTGTCGGTACTCATTTGCGCGTAACCCAACGCCGATCCCCTCCTTTCTCCGGATTCTTCAATTTGTAATTACGTCGTGCCGGGCGCTCCATCGTATCTTGTCACTCCTGGCTTGACCCGGAATCTATTTCTTCTGCCGTCGAATTTTTGGATTCCGGGACAAGCCCGGAATGACAATAAGGGTTCCTCCATCCTGCTCAGCGCATTAATCCTTTGATCCGCGTCATAAGCCGCCGGTCAATATCGCGGTAGTGTTCGACGACCTCCCCGATATAGGCGCGCGTTTTGCCCATATCCTGACATTTGTTATTTAA
>JAISDM010000127.1 GCA_031264885.1 Peptococcaceae bacterium
CGCCGTCAGGCAAGGCGGAGGAAGGAGGCATACCCGGGGCGGTATGGCGACTGACGACAACGCAGCCTGGCGGCGAAAGGGCAAGTGAAAACATCAGGTTATTGTTTAACAAGTCCTAAACTACGAATTGAAGTGAATATCCCGCGATTCGTAATTTGGAAATGCGCGTCTGTCAGGGACGGGCGGCAGAATGCCGCCCCTACAGATGCCGCATACGCGGTCCCGGGCGGCATAGGGATACCCCTGAACGCGGCGAAAATTCCCCTCCTTGGAGGGGTGGCATTCGTGGTCTGTATTACATTCCCCCTTGGGGAATATAATACAGACCACGAATGACGGGGTGGTTCCCGCGGCCGCGCCACCACCCCGTCAGGCGCAGTCTGTATAACTTCCCAGGAGGGGAGAATAAAAAGGGGCGGAACGCCCCCCTGCGGCGCCGCGAACGGCGTGTCCGTAGGGGCGGCGTTCTGCCGCCCGTCTTTGTTAAGGATTCGGAAAACCGCCTGTCCTTACCGTCAGTCCGGTTCAGCGGCCGTCAGCGATAATCATCGTACATGGACGCGAGCAAGGTCTCCATTTGCTCCCGCGTGACTTCCAGCGGAGCCAGTTTGACCTGGAATTCCTGCATGGCCGCGTCCAGATGATCCATAACCTGCTCCCTGGTGTAGCCCAATTTCTCGAAAGAAGGGATCCCGATTTCACGCATAAACCCGCGAAGCCGTTCGCCTGTCAAACGGGCGATCTCCGCGGGGGCCGCGTTCTCCGGAATATCCGCGCCCAAATCCACGCCGATATCACGAACCAACTCAGGAACCACGTTGACAAACAGCTCCAGGGAGGGCGGTTCGGCCAGCGCGCAGGCGATCCCGTGGGCCAGATGGCTTTTGGATCCAAAGGCGTGGGCAATCCCATGCGCCAGATTATTCATTGAATCATTAAACGCCATGCCTGCCCAGGTACACGCGAGACTCATGCTTGTGCGCGCTTCAAGATTCGTTCCGTCTTTAATAAGCAGGGGCAGGTTCTTCGCGGCAAGCCGCAGCGCCGTATGAGCGCGCTGGTCGGATATCGGGTTCTTCCTGCTGGTGGTCGTATAGGCTTCGCACGCGTGGCAGACCACATCCATGCCTGTAGACGCGGTCAGTCCTGGCGGAAGTCCCAGCGTCAGCTCGGGATCAACGACGGAGAGATCCGCTCCCTCCAGAAAAATTCCATGTTTCAAAGCTGTCTTGGAATCGGATACGACGGCGACCGCTGTTTCTTCACTGCCTGTCCCGCAGGTGGTGGGGATCAAAATCAATTTTACATCCGGGCGCCGGGGCGGCGGGGGCGGCGAATCAGGGCCCGGAGGCGCGAAAAGAACCTCCCGCGGCGTTCTGTCCTTAATCAGGATCGAAGCGGCCTTCGCCGAGTCTATGTTGCTGCCGCCTCCAACGGCGATCATCGCGTCCACGCCTTCGGAACGCGCCATATCCGCGGCCGCGTAGAAACATGTATCCGGGGCGTCCGGAAGGCAGCCGTCATAAACCACATAGGGGATCCCTTCCGCTTTGAGAGATGCCAGCGCCTTGTCCAATACGCCTGCGGCTATGACTCCCTTATCGGTCACAGCGATGGCTTTTTTGCAGCCCATCATCTTCAATTGGGCGGCAAGCTGCCCGGATGCGCCCGCCCCGAACAAAAGGGGCGCGAACTGCTTATGAAATGATACCATGTTTTTCCCTCCTTTTAATTTACTTCAAGTCTATTTCTGTTCACATCATATATATTAGCAAAAAAAATAGCATTTTGGAATAGCAAAAATTAAAACTATTGCCTAAATTTAAAAAAATTTCGCCTAGAAATTCTAAAACGCTCCGCCTAATCGGCCGGCATCCTCCCCCTCCACCGGATGCCGAGCTAAACTACGAATTGAAGTGACGGGATACGGACGCGCTCTCATCGCGCGGCCGAAAATTTTTTTTCCGACAGACAGGAATCGCCATATTTTTCCAGTTCTTTCATATATAATGGAACCAGGATTCGATAGGCATTGAGAGAGGATGTGTCTCATGTTTAAGATCATGGCGAGTGTGCTGCCGGTTTCTATTCCCTGGATTGAATGGATATCCGCCGGTGTGGCCGGTATGTTTTTGGCTCAGGGGGTTTTGCTCGGGGAACTGTATCCCTTTGGCATTGCTTTTGCGGGCGGCGTCTGCCTGCGGAAGCCGGATCTGTTTAAGGCCGTCATGGCGGGTGTGATCGCGGGAACGCTGACGGCGGCGCCGGGAGAGGCCGCGCTGCCTTATCTCGCTTCTTTGGGAAGCTATTATGTGGTTGTGTACCGGACAAGCCGCGGACAGAAGCATCCCGCGCTGGCGCCTGTTTTTATGGCTGTCGTTCACGGGCTGATCCGCGGCGGTTATACACTGTGGCGGGGCCGGAATATGTATGACTGGGTTTCGGTGGGGTTCGAGTCGGTTTTCGTTTTCATATTGATTTTGACGACGGTTCAGTGCCTGAAAACCCTGGATGAAGGAACAAGGAGCTCCCCCAAAGCCTTTGCCGGTTTCATGCTTCTGGGGTTGGGTTTCTTATTGGGCGCGCAGAACTGGATGCTGGCCGGGATCAAGCTTCAAAGCGTCGTTTGCCGCTGGCTGGTGCTGTGCGCCGGGATTCTGAGCGGGCCCGGGGGCGGGGCGCTGATGGGCGTGGCGCTGGGGATGCTGCCGCTTTTTCAGGGAATATTGCCAACCGGCTCCATCGCTTTTTACGCTCTGGCAGGTCTTTTGGCGGGCGCCTTCAACAGTTTCAGGAAGACTGGGGTCTGCGTGGGTTTGATTTTGGGCAATTTGCTTTTATCCGTCTACTTCAGCGATCCGCCGGTATTGACGGAGGCTCTGAAAGAATCCGCGGCGGCTGTTATTTTGTTTTATATCACGCCGCTTTCCTGGATCCAAAAAGTCTATGAGATTTTTTCCGATAAAAACAGCTCGCCTCAGACGCCGCCGCCTATGAATAAATTAAAAAAAATCGCCCGGATATTCGAAGATATGGAGGCTATGTTTACGCCCCGGCCGCTTTCAGACAAGGCGCCTCTGGAGGAATTGACCTGGGATGATTTGAGCCGGCAGGTACATGGACAAGTCTGTCCCGGATGCAGTTTGGCGGAGGTGTGCTGGAAAAAAGACCGGGCAAAAACAGAATCCGTCTTGCAGGAAGCGTGCAAATTGGCGGACGCCCGCAAAACCGCCGTCATTGAGAAGGAGCTGGACGCGGACTTTCTCAGGCGCTGCCCGCGAAGCAGGGAAATAGCCATTTCTCTGACCAACGCCTGGGAAAAACTGCTGCTTGTCTATCAATATGAAAGCAGGCTGGTCGGGGGAAAAAGCCTGATGTGCCGTCAACTGGCGGTTCTTGGCCAACTGATGGAGCAGATTTCGCAGGAATTGGACGGCGGTAAGCGGTTTCATCCTGAATTGCAGGAGAAATTGAAAGGTTTTTTGAAAAAAGCCGGCCTGCCTGTGTCTCAGGTCGTGGTGACAGATTACCAGAACGGCTTCCGGGAGATCCGCCTCAGTCAGGAGGTATGCGGGGACCGCAAACGCTGTATGCAGGAATCGCTGCCGCGAGTCACGGATTTTTTCGACGTGCCTTTTGAGCTCATAGAAAAAAACTGCCCCGTTGTTTTAAGCGGTCATTGCAGCTGTCTGCTGCGGCCTCAAGCCTTGCTGGAGATTGAGATGGGACAGGCTCAATGCCCCAAGTCAGGCCAAAATCTGTCCGGCGACATGATGATCACCCTGCCGCTGCCCAGACACAACTTCGGCCTGGTAATCAGCGACGGAATGGGCAGCGGCGCTCAAGCCAGGGAAGAGAGCGTTCTGGCCTTGAATCTGCTGGAAAAATTGCTGGAATCGGATCTGTCTCCGGAAATGGCCATGAAAATCGTGAATACGGCGCTGATTCTGGGCGTCAGCCGGGAAACCTTCGCGACTCTGGATCTGACCTTAATCAACCGGATCACGGGAGAGGCGGACTTTGTCAAGGCAGGGGGCGCGCCGTCCATGATATGGAATGACGGCCATTTCCAATTGATTACGGCGGAAACGCCTCCGGCGGGGATATTGGATCAAATAGATCCGAGGGTCTTTCGCAGGGTTCTGAAGCCCGGAAATATATTGATTTCCATGAGCGACGGAACCTGGGAGGCTCTGGAACGCCTGGATGGGCCCGCGGGATGGATGGAGGATCTGATGGTCACTTTATCCGGCGAAACGGCGCAGCATATCGCCGAATATCTGCTGTACATCGCGCAGCGGGGCGGCGAAACCCCCGCCGAGGACGATCTCTGCGTGCAGGTGGCGCGGATCGGCCGGCAGCCCGGGCAGGCGCAGCCCCGCCCGGCCATGGAGAAGCCGGGGGGATTGGGATTGGGGCGCAAAATGAAAAAGGTGATGCGAAAAATAACGGGAGCGGCGTCGTGAAATTTTGAACTGACTGCGGCGATAATTGTAGACTTCAGATTAAGAAACTTTCGTATAAAATTATTTTCGGATATTGAAGTTCGAAACTATTTACAAACGTTTGACTTTGGGGTATGCTGTTATCGGATGGAGGTATGCCTTATGAACGAACGCGTAAACAGACCGGAGTATATAAAGCGGCTAACCGAATACAAAGATAAAGACGTTGTAAAAATCGTTACCGGAATACGCCGCTGCGGAAAATCTACCCTGCTGGATCTCTTTGAAGATTATCTGCTGGAAAGCGGCGTTTCCCCAAACCGTATCATTCACATGAATTTGGAATCATTGCAGTACCGCGATATATTGGATTATCTGTCTTTCTACGATTATGTCGGCGGCAAAATTGTTCGGGGCGCAAAGAACTATCTGATCTTTGACGAACTCCAGGCGGTAACGCATTGGGAAAGAGCCGTCGAATCTTTTCGGATTGATTTTGGCGTGGATGTGGATATCTATATCACCGGTTCAAACGCTTACCTGCTGTCGTCGGAGTTTTCGACGCTTCTTTCAGGCCGTTACGTAGAAATCCGCGTGCTGCCGCTGTCGTTCAAGGAGTTCCTGACTTTCTGGGATTTTGCCCCCGACGCGACGACCGACGAAAAATTTCAACGGTATCTTCAGTTCGGCGGGATGCCGGCGCTGCGCCAATTCGGATATAACGAAGCGAGAATCAACGAAACGCTGGAAGGTATTTATTCCACCGTAATCCTGCGGGACGTTATGGAGCGCAATAAAGTCGTCGACCAAACCCTTTTGCACAAATTGGTTCTGTTCCTGTGCGACAACATCGGCAGCATAACCTCTCCCAACAACATTGGAAATGTCTTGTCGGTTGAAGGAGATATTCAAAGAGAAGCAAAGAAGGCGGATAAAAACGTCGCCGGCAAGACCGTTGATAAGTACATCCGGATGCTCCACGGCGCTTTTATCTTTTATCAGGCGGAGAGATATGACGTGAAAGGCAGGCAGTTGTTAAAAACCCTGGAGAAGAACTACATCATTGACCTGGGCTTTCGGAATATGCTGCTTGGGTACAGAAACGCCGACCGGGGACACATACTCGAAAATGTGGTGTACTTAGAGCTTCTGCGCCGCGATTACCGGGTTTATGTCGGAAAGATTGGCGAGACGGAAGTGGATTTTGTCGCGGAAAAACCCAATGAGAAGCTGTATATACAGGTTACGGAAACGATGGCCGGAGAGGCGGTCAGGGAACGGGAGCTGCGGCCTTTGGGGATCATACAGGACAATTATGAAAAAATCGTGTTGTCTATGGACAAAAGTTACATCTCTTCCTATGATGGGATTAAGGCGATTAACATCATAGACTTTCTGCTGAATTAAGTGTGTGAACAGAAAAAAGGCTCCGCGTGTTTGCGGAGCCTTTTCTCTGTTCACTGGATGGCGGTCAGAAGGCAATATTACTGCTTGGCGTGTTTGAGCTTATTGAGATGCTTCCCGAGATACCGTTTGCGGTAACGCGCGGCGACCGCGCCGGCGGCGCCGGGGAGGAGAATCGCGGCCAGCAGGGGCAGGGCGCCGGGGGGCAGGTTCAGGAAATTGCCGGTCTTCGGCACGCTCACGCCCAGAGCCATATCCTCGGGCTCCAGAATCCAGTAGGTTTCACCGGTGTCCGGATCGGTCTTCTGGACTTGCACCCACCCTTGCGGAATCAGACTGTCGTCGATGGGATCCGTATACCGGCCCGGATCCGGGGGATTAGAGTCAACAGGCGGTTCCGGCGGGGTGTATGGGGTCGTTGTGGGAGGATCGGCGGGTGTGTACGGCGTGGTGGGATTCTGGGGCGCGCTGGGTGTGGTGGGTGTGGTGGATCCGCCGCCGCCGGGAGTGGTGGGAACCGCCGGCGGGTCGTCGGACGGCGGGTAATATGGCCGCGGCGTGGGGCTGGGCATGGATGTGGAGGTCGCGGGCGCCGTGGGCGTCGGTTCAGTCTCTTGTGTAGGCGCCGGCGTCACGGATGCTGTCGGCGCGGGTGTAGCTGTGGGCGCCACAGACTCTGTCGGTGTGGGCGCGTTTGTGGGCGCAGGTGTGGATGTGGGCGCCACGGGAGCTGTCGGTGTGGGTGTCGGCGCGTTTGTCGGTGTGGGCTCGGGCGTCGGCGTGGGCGCGGACGTAGGTCTTGGCGTGGGCGTCGGCCTGGGTTCGACTTCGACGGTCTCTTCGTCTTCATCGGGCCCGGCGGGTTTGTCGGAATACGCGCCGTCGGCTGTTACATTCGCTCTGTTCGTATAAGTACCCACATCTGTAAATAAAAGCTGATATTCGATGATCAAGGCGTCGCCGGCCGGCAGTCTGAAAGCGCCGGCGGTCGCGACGACGCCTTGCTGCCGGTTAAAGGTGTACTCCGCGGACGCGAGAGGTACGGCCGCGTCCGGGTCGCCTCCGGGGGCGCGGCTGACTCTCAGGGTTCCGGCGGCGAAGTATTCCGGCAGCAGCGTATCGGTGACGACGATGTTCTTCAGCGGCTCTTTGCCGGTGTTGGAAACCGTCACGGTGTAGGGCGTCCGGTCGCCCGCGTAGGCAGAGTCAGGGGCGGTTTTACCGATCTCAACCTCCGGAGGATCCACGATCACAGTGACCGTATCCTCCGCCGGCGGCAGATCATTCCCCGTCGCCGCGTCTTTGGCCGTCACCCGGGCGATATTGGTGTTCGCGCCGATTTCGGTCAGATCAACACTGTAAGTGACGATGATCTGGCCGCCCGGATCCAGCCGGAAAGCGGACGCCGTATGAATCTTGCCTTCGGATTTGGCAAAGGTGTATTCCGCGGCGGTCATATTCCTCGCCGGTCCGACCGCCGGGCGGTACTGTGCGCTGGGATTCCCTTCGCAGACCTTGAGCCAATCGTCGGTGATGACGATGTCTTTCAAACTGGTATTCTCGCTGTTGTTCGTGACGGTCACGGTGTAGGCCGCGTGGGTTCCCGCCGCGGCAGGCCCGTATACCCCCTGAATCGAGGGGTTTTGCAAGCTTTTGTTTGGATAATCCACGGTTTTGTCGATGCCAACAGCCGGCGGCGGGTCAATTTCAACGGTCTCTTCGTCCTCCGGATCGGTGGTATTGCCGGAATACTCGCCGGTGGCCGTCGCTTCCGCCTTGTTCGTATAGGTGTCCGCGTCCGTAAACAAAAGTTCGTATTCGATGATCAAGGCGTCGCCGGTCGGCAGTCTGAAAACGCCGGCGGTTTCGATAACACCTTGCTGCTGGTTAAAGGTGTAATCCGCGGACGCGAGAGGTACGGCCACATTCGGGTCGCCTCCGGGGGCGCGGCTGACTTTCAGGGTCCCGGCGGCGAAGTATTCCGCCAGCAGGTCGTCGGTGACGACGATGTTCTTCAGGGGTTCACCCCCGCTGTTTGTGAACTTTACGAGATAAGCCACCGGCTCGCCCTCATAATAGGCGGGTTTGTTTTCGACGGTCTTCTCAAGTTCCGCTTCCGGGGGATCCACGACGACGGTCACCGTATCCTCCGCCGGCGGCAGATCATTCCCCGTCGCCGCGTCTTTGGCCGTCACCCGGGCGATATTGGTGTTCGCGCCGATTTCGGTCAGATCAACGCTGTAGGTGACGGTGATCTGGTCGCCTGGATCCAGCCGGAAGCTGGAATCCGTCTGAATCTTGCCTTCGGCTTTGGTAAAGGTGTATTCCGCGGCGGTCATATCCCTCGCCGGTCCGACCGCCGGGCGGTACTGCGCACTGGGATTCCCTTCGCAAACCTTGAGCCAATCGTCGGTGATGACGATGTCTTTCAGACTGGTGTTCTCGCTGTTGTTCGTGACGGTCACGGTATAATCCGCCCGGGTTCCCGCCGCGGCCGGGCCGTATGCTCCCGCGATGCCGGGATGCGAGGTTATGCCCGGATAATCCACGGTTTTGTCGATTCCAACCACCGGCGGCGGATCCACATCAATGGTCGTCTCGTCGTCACCGGGATCGGCGGGATCGCCGGAATACACGCCGTCGGCCGTCGCTTCCGCCTTGTTCGTATAGGTGTCCGCGTCCGTAAACAAAAGCTCGTATTCGACGGTCAAAGCGTCGCCGGCCGGCAGCTCGTAAGCGACGCTGGTCTCAATTGTACCCGCCGACTGATTAAAGGTGTACTCCGTGGACAAGAGGGGTACGGCCGAGACCGGGTCGCCGCCGGGGGCGCGGCTGACTTTCAGGGTTCCGGCGACGAAGTATTCCGCCAGCAGGTCATCGGTGACGACGATGTTCTTCAGGGGTTCACCCCCGCTGTTTGTGAACTTTACGAGATAAGCCACCGGCTCGCCCTCATAATAGGCGGGCTTGCCTTCGACGGTCTTCTCAAGTTCCGCTTCCGGGGGATCCACAGTCACGGTCACCGTATCCTCCACCTGGGGCAGAGGAATGCCCGAATCCGCGT
>JAISDM010000149.1 GCA_031264885.1 Peptococcaceae bacterium
GTGTCCTAACCCGGAATGACAAAACAGGGGGCCGGAATGACAAGATATGATCGTTTCTGGACGGTCCCGGGCGGCAGGATGCCGCCCCTACGGTATAGGTATCCCCTGTGAACAGTAACTTTTTTCACACGACGAATCGCAGATCCTTGAAATTTCTCTTTTCTCGACCAACAAAAAAATATATAATGGCTATAGACGCAACAGCAAACGGCGCTATGACGGCGCCTATTCAAAAAGGAAAACGTCTGCCCGATTCTCCGCCAGTTCCTTCATCTGGCTTGTGTAGCCGCTTATGCTGAAAAATACGAAATGCTCCCGCCTCGCGTCCCGTTTCCATGGCGCCGCTTTCTTTTTTTCGTTGAGCGCATAGAATACATTGGTGTCCATCGGTTCGTTACTGTGCTTACACTCGCCGAAGAAAATATCTTCACCCAGACTGTCCAGCGCCACAATGTCGATTTCCTGACGATTATCCCACCAGCGCCCCACTTTATTGAAGCGGCCGGAAAAACCTTTTTCCTCCGCGAATTGCCAGAACCGCTGGCGGCAGACCTCTTCATACACATAGGCGGTATGACGGCTGATCAGTTCGTTTCTGATTCTTCGCGCCGCTTGTTCGGCATGACCGGTTTCGATGGCGCTTCTTTCCGGATAAACGAATTTGAACCAGAAATCAATAAAGTGATCCTTAATACGATAAAGGCCCTTTTTGCTTTTCTCAGGATTTTCCTCTGTGACAGGGGTCTGACGTTCAAGAATATCCAAATCAATCAGCGTGCGGAGATATCGGGTCAGGCCCGTTTGCTTGACGCCCATGACCGAAGCGATCGTCCCCATTTTTTGATTGCCGGCGGCAATGGCCCGGATCAACGAGAAATAGCTGCCAATCTCCGTAACTTCCCTTTGCAGCAGGAACACAGGCTCTTCATACAGAAAACTCCTGGCGGACAGCACATGCCGCTCAATCGCCGCGTAAATATCCCCTTCATCCCGGAACAACTCAATATACTTAGGAACGCCGCCGGTGACACTATAGTAAGCGACCAGTTCTTTCAGGTTTTTTTCCGGATAAAATTCATGATAGTGTGAAAATGGGATAGGCTTCAGTTTGATCTGTCCCGTTCTCCTGCCATAAAGAGGGCTGTCATAAGACAGAGTCTGCGCTTCCATCAGCGAGACCAGGGAACCGCAGAGCACCAGCATAATATTCCGGTTCTTCAAGCTTGAATCCCATATTTTCTGGATAATGGACGGAAAGGCGCGATTGCTTTTCCCAATGTATTGAAATTCATCCATCACGATCAAAATCTTTTGGGCTGACTCATACCGCGTCAGCGTATCAAAAATAACCGGCCAACGCTCAATGATGGCATCCTTCAAAAGCGCGTCGCCGGTAAATTGAGCGGCTTGATCTTTAAACTGAGCGCGGTTGACTGCTTCCGACTCCTCCGTGGCAAGGAAATACAGCATCCGTTTGTCCTTGCCAAATTCAGCGAGCAAAGATGTTTTGCCCACACGCCTGCGCCCATAGACGATCACAAGAGACGCGCCCGGTTTCTCGTATTCGCTTTGCAGAAACGCCAGATCCTCAGCCCGATTGACAAACTGTGCCATTGAGATTGCTCCTTCTAAAACGGGTAAACTTATTATGTTTGAGATTATAATAATTATACTCATATATTAAAAGCCCGTCAATATGCTGCGTACTTCGGGGGATAAATCAAATATGAAAGAACGGGATCAATTAGCGGCGCATATGGATGATTTGGCGCGCCGCGCCTCCAAAACAGGCGTCGCCGGCAGCAAGTTCTTGACTCCGGCGGAAAAACAGCTGGTCAGGCAGCGTTTTGCCCTAAGACAGGATATTCTGCTAAAACTGGATGGCGGGTATACCGGCGCGGAACGTGAAATCGCGGTTTTTATTCAGCCTGAGTTTGGTATTTATCACGCGGATGATTGCCTTTCCGCGCTCAAATTGGAATATCGCCCCCAGGATCCCGTTTCTCACCGGGATGTGCTGGGTTCTTTGATGGCGCTGGGCATCGAACGCCCCGTCATCGGAGATATCCTTTGCGGCTCGGGGCAAACAGCGCTGGTTTGCCTGAAATCCATGGCGGCTTATTTGACTGAACACCTGCAAAAGATAGGCCGGGTGGGTGTAAATGTTTCTGCTGTGGCCCTTTCAGATTTGCCCGAAAAACACGAGGAACTCGCCGTCAAAACCGCCACCGTGGCGTCTCTTCGATTGGACGCGGTGCTATGCGCCATATTCCGAATCTCCCGCAGCCGCGCTTCCGAGCTGGTATCAACTCAAAAAATCAACTTAAACCATATGCCCGTGGCCGATCCGTCCCAAAAAGTCCCGGAAGGCGCCATACTGTCGGTCAAAGGCATGGGCCGCGCTGTATTGATTTCAACAGACGGATTCTCCAAAAAAGGCCGGATTTTTATTAAGTTTGGGCTTTATTAATCGGTAAGGTTATCGGTTAACGAGTTCTTAGCAAGCAGCCCCTGATTTGATATGTAATCAAATCAGGGGCTGCTTGTTTTTATGAAGATAAAAAGCGGCAAACTGACGCGCAACGCATTGTAGCATACAAACGGCAAACACGCGAATGGTGTTGCTATGATACAGGTGTCGGATTTGGTAATATGAGCGTGATATTTAGCAAGCGGTATAGATTAGGAGGAAGATGATTTATGAAACTGACAGGTGTAAAAATGTTTTATTGTAAGACGCCTATGACCAACATGATGTTTGTCAAGGTAATGACAGACGAGGGTATTTACGGCGTTGGCGAGGCGACGGTCGAGGGGCAGGTTAAGGCGGTGGAGCAGTGCGTTTCGGTTTTGTTCCAGCGGGATGTACTCGGCTGTGATCCCACAGACATCAACAAAATCTGGCAGAAGATGTACAGGCACGGTTTTTGGAAAGGCGGATACGTACATATGACCGCTGTCAGCGCCATCGATCAGGCATTGTGGGATATTAACGGGAAAATATACAATGTCCCTGTCTATAAGCTGCTGGGCGGCGCGGTGCGTGACAAGATCAAAACCTATTCTCACGCCTTTGATGTCAAAATGGCGGAAGATGTGGTTAAAAAAGGTTTTGCCGGCGTGAAGACCGGCGAGGGAAAGACCATGGGCGTCTATGATCCGATTCCCAATATAAGCTTTTTTAAAGAGCGGCTGCGTGATATTCGCAGCGCCATCGGCGACGATCACGTGATCTGCATTGACAACCATGGCCGCGCTACGCCGGATGTCGCGATACGTTTGATGGAAGCGGCGAAGCCCTATGATATTTACTTCTTTGAAGAACCCATCCCGCCTGAGAATTCCAAGGCGTATAAGCGCATACGCGAGGCGGCGCCAGACATGACCATAGCGGCCGGGGAACGTTTATTCAGCCGTTTTGAATACCGTGAAGTCATTGAGGGACAGTTGCTGGACGCAGTTCAGCCGGACATCTGCCACTGCGGCGGCATTACGGAAATCATGAAGATCGCGGCCATGGCGGAGACTTATCACATTAAATTTGATCCTCACAATCCGAATGGGCCTGTCTCAACCGCGGCCAGCCTGCACGCGGCAGCCGCGGCGCAGAATTTTGACATTCTGGAGTGCGCTTCCAATTCAATTTACGGCTTGGACGATGTGTTCCAATTTGGACTCAAGCCTAAGGACGGATATTTTTCATTGCCTGAAGGGCCGGGACTCGGCATTGATTTTGACGAAAAAGCCATGGAGAAATATCCCTATGAGTTTAAGCAGTACGCGCCAAACTACGCCGTGGACGGTTCGGTCGCCGAAATTTGAGGCGGAACGCCGGGGCGGCCGCGGACAGAAAGGTTGAAAATGAAAATAGTCCTGCTTGACGGCCATACGACCAATCCGGGGGATTTGTCATGGAGCGCGCTGGAAGCCTTGGGTGAACTGGTTTTGTACGACCAGACAGCGCCGGATCAGACGGCGGAGCGTTTGCGCGGCGCGGAGGCCGTCCTGACCAATAAAACAGAGATCGCCGCGCCGCATATGGATCAATCTCCGGAATTGAAATACATCGGTATTATGGCGACGGGAACCGATATTGTGGACATTGCCGCCGCAAAGGAACGCGGGATTACCGTAACCAATATTCCTATGTACGCCAGCAATTCGGTGGCTCAGCTGACGTTTGCTTTGATTCTGGAACTGTGTTACCGTACCGGACTCCATTCGGTCAGCGTCATTGAAGACTTGGCGTGGTCGGCGCAAGCGTATAATTCGTATTGGCTGAACCCATTGGTGGAATTGGACGGCAAAACACTGGGGATTTTTGGCATGGGACGCATTGGGGAGCGCGTCGCGCGCATCGGACAGGCGTTCGGCATGCATGTCACGGCTTACGACGTATACCGGCGCGATTGCGCCGGTATACGGTGGGTCACGCCGGACGAGTTGTTCGCCGGCGCCGACGTACTCTCTTTGCACTGTCCGCTGACGATGGAAACGGAAGGCGTCGTCAATCAGCACACATTGGCGAAGATGAAATCCGGCGCTTTCCTGATCAATACTTCGCGCGGCGCGCTTGTCGCCGGACAGTATCTGGCCGACGCCTTGAACGGCGGCCGTTTGGCAGGGGCGGGACTGGATGTGCTTGAAACCGAGCCGCCTGACGCCGATAACCCGTTGCTCCGCGCGAAAAACGTCGTAATTACGCCGCACATCGGCTGGGCGACTCTGGAAGCTCGAAGCAGGCTCATCCAAATGACCGCGGACAACTTGCGCGCTTTCAAAAACGGAGCGCCGGTCAATAGGGTGAATCAATAGCTTCAATAACAGAAACAGAGAGACAAGCGGAGAGACACGAGGAGGTTATTATGACTGTCAATGAAACTCAGAAAGGCGCGGGGAAAGTCGCCGTAACCTATACCTTGCGCGCGCTGGACGCCCAGCTTGACACGGGTTCGGAGGACTGCGTCCGGCGGGTACTTGATATGGCAATCAGCCGGGAGGAATTCCGCGGTCTGAAAGAAGCGGTCAAAGTGATCCGGGCGACAAAGCGGTTCAGGGACGTCGTCGACACATTTAAAGTCCCGGAAGGGGAGACGCCCGCGGGCTTCCGCGTGGAAAGCGCGCTGGAAGGCGACGGCGCGCTGTGCGTTGACCTGGTTCGGGATATTTCTTACGATAAAAACGGCGTGAAACGGCCGACGGGGCTGTTGTTCTCGGCGGATTCCGCCAATCCTTACGAGGTCGGGCATATCGCGCCGCTGCTGGCCAATTTGACCTGTAATCCCGGGATTGTCTATGATTTGTTCATAAACAATCCGGAGGCGAACGTCGGCGGACGCTTCCAGACCCGCGACGAGGTCATGACGGAATTGGGGCGTGTTCTGGGTCCCGGCTGCGATATATCCGTGGAACTCAACAATCCTTTTGAGGAGGATTTTGACAAAATACTTGAAGAGTGCGAAACATTCAAAAAGATACTGTCGGAGTACAGGCTTGTGGTAAAAGTGCCGCACACCGGCCCCGTGAACGGCGGCAATGTGGGACAGCTTCTGGAGGGAAACAAACGGCTGAACGTCCGGTATGACCGGGCCGCGGCCGAAGACGCCCTGCGCGGACACAACCTCGCGCTGAAGCTTCGCGAGCATGGATACCGCATTAACTTTACGCTGATGTTTGAGCCGTATCAAACGGCGCTTGCTCTGCAAGCCAAGCCGTACTTCATCAACAGCTTTGTCCGCCACAGATTGAAGCAAACGGAGGAAATACGGACGCTGCTGGGATTTTATGCCGCAACGGAGGATCCAAGGCATCTGGAAGCGATACGGACCGTTCTCATTCAAAATGATTATTTGAGCAAGGATGAAGAAGACGCGGATTTGCTGCGGGTATTGAAGCTTGCGAAGGATGTCGCGCGTTATCGTGGAATTGAAACGCCTGATGGCGCGGACGGTCTCGACAGCGTGCGTCATAATTTAAGATTGCTGCGCGACGTGAATCTGGCGGATACGCGCCTGATCATATGTTCAATGGAAGGCGATTATAACTATCCTGATATCGACAACTTGATGGCGGATCCGGATTATGCCGATGTCGTCGACAGGATTGTGATCACGGCGGAACCGGGTTATCTCGCGCGTTTCGCGTCCGCCAACCAGGTCGTAAGCTATCAGCGGCGCTTCATGAACGCCGCCCGCGGACAGAAATGAGATCGGGCGTAAGCTGACGGTATAAGCTGAACAGTGTAAGCTGACGGAAAGGGGTTTTGACGATGAAAGATCCAAAGCTGCGCGGGGTTTTCGCGCCGGTTACCACTCCGTTTTCGGCGGGCGGCGAGGTGGATTACAAGGGTCTGGAAGAAAACATGCGCGTCTATGCCCAAAGCGGGATCAAGGGCTATCTGGCGCTGGGTTCCAACGGGGAGAATAAAAGCCTGACAGATAAAGAAAAACTGAGTGTGCTGGAAGTGATCGTAAAGAACAAAGGCGCGGATCAGACGGTGATGGCGGGATGTATCTTTGAATCAACCCGCGAGACCGTTGAAATGGCGAAATCGCTTGAGTCCGTGGGGCCTGACTTCCTCACAT
Organism: Peptococcaceae bacterium; assembly: GCA_031264885.1. Classification (GTDB taxonomy): domain Bacteria; phylum Bacillota; class Peptococcia; order DRI-13; family UBA5745; genus JAISDM01. The sequence continues at coordinate 6,585 of JAISDM010000149.1, forward strand.
TATTGCCGCCGTCGTACTTTAAAAGCATGATGACGGACGACGCGCTGTTAAAATACTTCACGGATGTGGCGGACGCTGTTCAAACCCCTTGCCTTGTATACAACGCCCCGCAGTTCTGCGGCGGTCTGTCGCTGTCTGTGTCTTTGATAAAAAAACTGGCGGAGCATCCAAACATTCGGGGGATCAAGGATTCATCCACCGGCAGCATCGAGAGTATTCTCTTCGCGGTCGGGGATGATTTCAGCGTTATGGCGGGATCGGCGAATTTTTTCTTTACCGCGCTTCTCCTTGGGGGCACAGGCGGCGTCATATCCCTGGCGAACGCCTTCCCGGCGCTGACAAACACGCTCTACCTCGCGACGGTGAATAAAGAGTATGAGAAAGCGATCGCGCTCAATTCGAGGATATTGCAGCTCAACAAGACGGTATCCGGCAAGGGAGGCGTGGCGGCGGTCAAGTACGCCATGAGTCTTGCCGGTCTTGCCGGCGGCGACCCGCGTTTGCCGCTGCTTCCTCTGGCGGAAGACATTAAGGAGCAAATCAAAGGCAAGCTGAAGGCGGAAAATTTGATATGAAAATTTTGCTGACAAAAAAATTATCAGAGGCGCAGCGGGCGATGCTGGAGAGTCCGCAGACGGAACTTGCGTATGCCGCAGACGGGGATTTAACGGGTTTTTTGGCGGCAATAGCGGATGCGGACGCTTTGCTGCTGAGTACCTCTTTCAAAGTAGACGCGGGCGTCATTGGATCCGCGCGGCGGCTTAAAGTGATCAGCCGCACGGGCGTCGGCGTTGACAATGTGGACGTGGCGGCCGCCACTGAGAAAAAAATCCTGGTGCTGAATACGCCTGACGCGAACGCCGTTTCAGTGGCCGAGCATACGGTGGCGTTCATTGGCGCACTGAGCAAACAGCTGTTCTATTTAGGAGCGGAGCTGCGAAAAGGCAATTTCAGGGCGCGGCGCGAAAACAGGCCGGCAGATGTGGATGGGAAGATTCTCGGATTGGCGGGATGCGGCCGCATTGGAAAAATGGTGGCGCAAAAATGCGCGGCAGCGTTCAATATGAAGGTCATAGGTTATGATCCTTATTTGTCCGGCGGCGTTGACGGCATACAGTTGTTTGACCGTTTGGACGACGTACTGCGTCAGGCGGATTTTGTCTCGCTTCATCTGCCCTTGACCGAGCAGACCCGGCGGCTGATCGACGGCGGTAAGCTTGCCTTGCTGAAACCGACGGCTTTTATCATCAATACGTCCCGGGGAGGCGTGATCGACGAAGAGGCGCTGGCGGAGGCTCTGTACGCGGGCAAAATCGCGGGCGCGGGCATCGACGTATTCGAGAATGAGCCGCCGGCGGAGACGCATCCGCTGCTGAACGCGCCTGGCGCGGTATTGACGCCTCATTCCGCCGCGCTGACCAGGGAATGCGCCGAGAGAGTGCTGACCGAGGCAGTGGCAGGCATCGCGGATTATTGCGCAGGCCGCGCGCCGCGGTTCATCTTTAACCGCGCGGACTTAAAGGGGGTGTTTTGATTTGGATAAAAAATATGATGTGATGGGCTTCGGGGAAGCGATGGTGCGCATGAGCTCGCCGGAACATTTGCGTTTGGAACAGAGTTCTCATCTCAATCTCGCCATAGCCGCGGCGGAACTGAATTGCTGCGTAAATATCGCGCGTCTCGGGCTTAAAACGGCGTATGTCACGAAGCTTGCGGACACGTGGAGCGGCAAATACATCGTAAATCACGGGCGCGCCCACGGCGTGGATATGTCCAACGTGCTGCTTGAGCCATACGACGGGTGCGGCAAAACACGCAACGGACTGTGCTTTATTGAGGTCGGCATCGGCCCCCGCGCCAGCCGTCAGATTTATGACAGGGGACACTCGGCGGTCAGCAAGGTCTCCCCTGAGGATTTTGATTGGGCCAATTTGCTGGCCCATACGCGATGGTATCACACCACAGGCATTACGACCGCGATTTCGGAGAACGCGGCGGAGCAAGCCGTTGTGTCGTTAAAAACGGCTAAGCAGCTTGGCGTGGTCACAAGCTTTGATCTGAATTTCCGTTCGACGCTCTGGACTTCGGAGAAGGCGCGCGAGACGATGGCGAAGGTGATGCCGTATGTGGACGTCGTCATCGGCAATGAGGAAGATTTCGATCAGATGCTGGGCATCAAGGCGGAGGGCGTCGGCGAGGGTTATTCTAAAATAGACCCCGAGAGCTACCGCGCCGTGGCGGAAAAAGTCGTCCGCGCATATCCCAATGTCATCGCTGTGGGAACCACGCTGAGAGAGGTAAAAACAGCGCTGCTCAACGATTGGCGCACGGTGATGATGTTTAAAGGGAGCTATTACGTGTCCCGCAAATATGAAAACATTGAAATATTTGACCGCACAGGCGGGGGCGACAGTTTCGCGTCCGCAATGATTTATGGAATATTGGAGAATCAAGAACCGCAATACATTGTGGATTTTTCCGCGGCGTACTCGGCGCTTTGTCATACGTTTATGGGAGACTGGAATTGGGCTTATAAAGAGGAGGCGGAGGGCGTCATGCGCGGTGAAAGCGCGCGGGTTAAGCGTTAGAAAGTTGTTTTTCATACAGCCATAAGGACAAGACCAAATGGAGTATCTCACGAGGGTCTTCAAAATCAACTTGTGTCAGTTCCTGTATTTTTTCAAAACGCCGGAATATGGTTACTCTGTGTATAAACAGTTTTTTGGCGGCGGTCGTCATATTGAATTTGGACGCGAGGATTAAATTCAGGGTCTTGACATATTCCGTTTTCTCTCTGTCGTCATGCTCTTTGAGTATAAAAAGCGCTTCATGGATCAGTTCGCGGGAAGACAATTCCCCCGCCGCGTGTTCCATAATATATTCAATGACATATTCCGAGAATTTATGGATTTTTTGCGAAGGATTGCTGTTCTCTCCGGAACGAAGCGCGTAGCCTGCCTCAATGTATTGATCGTGGAGGGACAGTAATCCGGCGGACGAATGTGAGACGCCGGCCGCGCGGTTCGTATTATGTACAAAGCGGCGCAAGTAGCCGTCAAAGCCGCCGTTCCCCGAGCCTTTGGCCTCGGCGCTCCGGTTAACGGCCAACAGGAGGTACGGTTTTTTCAGCAAGGCGCATATGTATAAATAATAGGACTCGATTTGCTTGCAATAAAACGCCGCGTTGCGTTCAAAGTCTTCTTCATCCGGAAAATGAACGCAGATCACTTGATACGCGTCTTCAAAGCGCCATCCGCGGGTTCTGATCGCAGAAGCGGCTTCTCTCCCGGGATTTTGATTCGGCTGAAACAGCACAGACTTGACGGCTTCATGAAATATGGCGCCGTCATCGTCTTTTTTCCCATACTCTCTTGGATCGCGCCGGATAATTTTCTCCAGTAAATGCGCAATGTGCCCAACGAGATCCAATAATCCGCGCGCCGGATGACGCTGTCCGATGTTAACGGCCAGAATCGCCGTCAATTTGCCGGATGGCGGCGTGTAATACAGCAGCTGCCGCTGGGAACAGGGGAGTTCAGGAAAAATATACGCGCCGTTTATATTTTCCAGTTTCTTTGGCGCGTCCGTTTTCGCGCCGCCGCCATTGTCAATCCAAACCGGCAGATTGCGGGCGGATATCCATTGAACGTCCGCCTTGGAAAAATAAGCCGCCGAATGTGCGATGGAAATCAAATTGTGATTGTACAGAATGATGGGGAAATTAAGAAATCCGGCCGCTTCATGGATGAATTTAGCCAAAGGGTTTTTGGTCCAAAGGCACGCTTCCAAAAGCCGCGCGTTCCATTCCTGAAGCGCCAGCAGCGCGTCGGCGGCGTCTTCCAGCACTTTGCCGGTTTGGATGTCGCCGCCGGCGCCGCCGCGCGTTCGTATACAGGCGGCGTCCGCAGAGGCAAAACGCTCCGGCAGGCCGGCGGAATGAGGATCCATGACCAGAAGGAAGGACATTCCTTCCAAGTTTGGCATATTGGACAGACGCGATAACGTGTCGGTAATATACAACACGCCGCGTTCTGTTTTTTCCATACCAAGAACCGCGGTTTTCCGCAGGGCGACCGGTTCACGCGCTTCGCTGATACAGGCTATTTTATATTTTTTGCCGAGCATGTAAAAAAGTGTCGCGGATGTGATACGCATTATGACTGTCCTCAATGATTAGAAAAATGCGGGATGAGAAAAATGCGGCCGGCATGGAGTATTTTTTCCGGAAAGGTATAGGTTTCCGGAATTCCATTTAATCCCAAAATAGCTCCTAAAATATTGAAAATAACACGAAAAAACCGCGGATTTTCCCTTCCGCGGCACACAAAAATTTACAAAAATGTTTTTCCGAAAAAGTATACCTTTTCAGAAAAATCATATCACTTGCTCAGTGGTTTGTCAAATTTATTTGATACAACTATTTATAGCACAAAAGTGAAAAATATGCAACGCATTACAACTATGCGGCATCCGTGAATTTATCATATAATTCAAAAAACGCGATCCCCAAAAGAGACAAATGAGAGGAGGTGTTTAAATTGCGAATCATTTGGCTGGGACAGGCCGGTTTTGTTTTGCAGTCCGGCGGCGGCGCGCTGGCGGTCGATCCTTATTGCGGGCAGCCGCCGGACGGTTCCGTTCGGCTCTATGATCCGATTGTGCCCAAGGGATGGAAGGAGGTGGATATTGCTGTTTCGACACATGATCACTGGGATCATTTTGATGTTCAAACCTACGAAGAGTATGTGATTCCCAAGGCAATCGCGGGGCCGGGTTCCTGTATGAAACGGCTCAGGGCGTCCGCGTTAAAAGACAAAACGGAGGCCATCCCTTTGGATTGCGGGGATACGGTTGACCGCTGCGGGTTTCGTCTGACAGCCGTCTACGCGTCTCATGACCGGGACAGCATCGGGGTTCTGGTGGAATGTGAAGGGGCGACGCTTTATTTCAGCGGCGATACCTTGTTTGTTCCCATGTTACTGATGATGAACCGGTTCAAGCCCGACATCGCCTTCATTTGCATTAACGGCAAAATGGGAAATATG
>JAISDM010000251.1 GCA_031264885.1 Peptococcaceae bacterium
ATTACGAGGCAAAACAGAGTAAAAAGCGCCGGGACAACGCGCACTCCAAGCAACGCCGCCATCGGCCATGACGCGGGCGGCAGAACAAAGCCGGCAACAGTCAGAACAAGTCCCGCGACAAAGCACGTCCACAGGGCGATCACCATTTTCTTTGCCACCCAATTTCCGTAATCAATCGTTGTTTCCGTTTTGTTGTCCATCAGTATTTACCCACATCTTCTAAGTTTTCCATATAGAACAGGCAATCCATGATGTCGCCTTTGTTCGGCTCAACACATCGGCTCGCGTACTCAAAATGCTTCTTGTCCGTCGGGTTTTCGCTGCCTTTGGCGATGGCGTTGGAGCCGGCAATGTCCTTGGCGGCGAAAAACATGTATATGAACATCGTACCGTCCTCCACCGCCGAGAAGTACACCTCCAGATACGCCTGTTCGTTTTTCAGCAGCCGAGCGCCTTCTTCCTTGTTGGCGTCGAGGAACCGCATCCACTCCCGCGCGATATCGTCCTTGCCGCGAATGATCTGGGCCTTGTACAGTTTGATTTCCATTGGATTCATTGTCATCCTCCGTTCTTCCGATTACATGATGAAAAAAGAAAGCCTAATTTCTTTATTGCGAGCGCCGCCCATTGGTAAAACAAAAATCACAGATCGCGTCACCCCGCCCAATGGTTTTGGTTCTTCCCCATCGTATATGCGGTATAGCGCCGTATACCGCATCATCATACTCGCAAAAAACGGGCGTCAGTTCCGGCATACCGTATTGTCGCAACACACGATCATAGAAACAGGAGTGTGCGGTGAACGCGATTTTATCCCGTGTGGATTTGTCCCATTCAATTCTCCAACCCGCCTCCCCGAAGCCGGATTTCATTGCTGCCGGCGTGATCACCCGAAGGAGCGGGAAGCCGAAAGGCAGCCGGCCGAGAGCTTGGAACATCCGCGCCATCGGTCGCGCCGAATAAAGCGCGGCATCCCGTATAACCGAAAGAGCGGCGTCCTTGCCGCCGGCGCGCCGCGCGAGCACCCGGTAGAGGGCGGCTGCGGGCAGTATGGCGAGCAGGAGATGGGACGTCAACATTTTGTCGGAAAGGTCAAGTTCCGAGCAGAGAGTTCTGTATTCCGCGAGCGCCGCCCGCCGATCCTGCGGCTCCAATTCCTCGTATGCCGCGGCGAGTTTGCTTTTCTTCATTGTTTTTTCATAATTCATAGCGCCGCGCATGATTCAAACCTTGCCTTTCATGTGAATTCCGGTAGGCTGTTTCACACATCGAAATCCCGCAATAGATCCGACATTCCAAACTTCCGCTTCGGAATACATGCTTTTAAGCCTGTCCGTGAGTTCGCGTTTCGTCATAAACGGCGGTGTGAACCATCCTCCGGGAACGTATATACGTCGAATAAACCAATCCGTGCGGCGCGTTTCGCCTTTGATATAGAAACAGCCTATAAACAGCCCGCCGGGTTTCAAGACGCGATAAAGCTCACCGGCTGCCGCATCTTTACGAGGAAACGCATGGAAGCCGTTCATGGACAGCACTGCGTCAAAACTCGCGTCCTCAAACGGCAACCCTCCGATATCACCCTGCATGAACACGACGTTTCGGATTCCCGCCGCTGAAAAACGCTCTTTCGCCGTATTCAGCATACCTTCGGAATAGTCGAGGCATGTAATTCGTGCGTTCGGAATACGGAGGTATTTCCCACAGGTGAACAGCCCTGTCCCCACCGGCACGTCGAGCAGGCTGCCGCCGAAATCATCCGGCAGATACGTAAGCAGCCGCTCCGTGTACGACGTGTCGGGGAAGCCCCATACGATTTTGCAGGCGAGCTTCGACCACCGGCTTTGAGCGGCGAGCAGATTGTCGTACCTATCGGATAGCTTGTCGTATTGTGCGCGAATGCGCTTATTGCTTGTGTTTGACACCGGCAAACCTTTTTTCCGCTCTCTTGATCGGCAGCGTCCGACTAAGTCTTAGTATAGCCCGGAATACGGAAAATTTCAATCACAGCTTTTTGATTTCTCTCTTGACATTATACGAATATCCGCATTATAATGAATGCTGTAAAGGTTCTGGAGGGATGTTGATGTCCGAATACATGTCCGTCCGCGAGGCGGCGGAAAAATGGGGCCTCTCAGAGCGCCGCGTCCATAAGCTGTGCAAGGATGGCCGGATTGCCGGGTTAATCCGCTTCGGGCGTTCCTGGGGGATACCGGGCGGCGCGGAAAAGCCCAGCGACGGCAGAAGAAACGCGCCCGCCGACACAAATCCAGCCAATATCAATAGCGGAGCAAAACACGACTGGCTTGGCCCGGACGCAAAACTCCTTGTCAGAAGCAGTTCCTGCGCGGTATACCAGCTTGAGAACGAAACGGGCAACGGCATCGCCTCGATATACGACGTTTTCCCGGGTGTTAAGCTTATATACAGCGACCTGCATCTGTCCCGCATCACCGGAAACGACAATTTCTACGTTTCCTCTGACACGAATGTGCTTGTAATCAATCATTGCCGCGAGGGACGCTTTGAATGTGAGTTCCCCTGGGGCGAATACGGATATCTTGGCGGCGGTGATTTGGTGGTCAGCGCCTTGCCGTCGCCGGTAAAGTCGTCGGCGTATCCGCTGGCGCATTATCACGGTGTTACCGTCGTCGCCGACCTCCCTCATGCCGTTAACCCCTTGAGGGAGATTTCCGCGTTGCTCGGCGCGGACGGTCTCGATGTCCCGGAGATAAAAGAGCGGCTGCTCGGCCGGCGCCCCTATTTTCTCATACGCGGCTCTGAGGAAGTTTCGCACATACTCTCCGAAATCTACAACGCGCCCGACGCGCGAAAAGAGAGCTATATCAGGCTGAAAGTGGTTGAGCTTCTTCTGTTTTTGAGCATCCTCCGGCCCGAGGAGGAGAACGGGCGGAAATATTTTTACAAGACGAGGGTGAACGCGGTAAAGGCCATGCGCGACTATATGACGGCGCGTCCAGAGAGGCAGTTTACGCTGAAAGAACTGTCGGAGCGCTTCAATATTCCGCTGACGGCCATGAAAAGTTGCTTCAAGTCAGTGTTCGGGACAACGATTCACGCCTATATGCGCGATTACCGTATGCAAATGGCCTCCGCCCTGCTCCGCGATACGGACGCGCCAATCGCCGAAATCGCCGCGAAGGTGGGCTACGACAGCCACGCGCAGTTCTCGTCGGCGTTTAAATCCGCTATGGGGATGGCTCCGTCCGATTATCGAAAAGTTTCTGTCCAAAACAAGTAATACGCGTCCGAATGAGATAACGCCGAGGCGGGATGTCGTGCTATACTATTAAGCGCAACGGTTGCTATACTCGCGAGTGTTGATGTTTACCAAGTCGCGAAGGCTCAGCGTAAGCAGGAGATGCTCCCGCAAGTCTGAATACTGCAAATGTTATCGAGCGCCAGTATAACAGCTTTATTTTTTGTTTGCAAATTGCCTATTGCTAACTGCCGGCGGCGCAAAACAACATCGCGCGAGCGAGAATATTTGTGAGGAAAAATATGGAGGTCAACGACGAATTGCAAGACCAAACCGTACAGGCCACAATGCTGCTCCCCGTTTGCGGCAGGGCAAAAGCAAGCCGCATGTTCCCGGATATTCTGCGCGACGACGAGGCGATCCGGATGGTTGACGGCATGGATTACGATTTCGCGCAAATCGAAAAATCCTACGCCACGGAATACGGAAGCCTTTGCTGCCTGCTTCGCGCCAAGCGTCTTGACGAGCGCTGCCTCGCGTACATACAGGCGCATCCGGCCGGCGCGGCCGTCAACCTCGGTTCCGGGCTTGACACCACGTTTGACCGCGTGGACAACGGTTCCGTCCATTGGCATAACGTCGATCTGCCGGACGCAATGGCGTTCCGGCATCAGTTCGTCCCGCCCAAAGAACGGTGCGCCGACATCGCGAAATCCATGTTCGACTACACTTGGCTCGACGAGATAAAAACCGGCGACGGCAGCGCGTTTATTCTCGCGGGCGGGTTGTTCTATTACTTTGAGGAAAACCGGGTGCGTGAACTGATCTGCCGGATCGCGGAGTATTTTCAGAGCGGCGAGGTTTTCTTTGACGCGCAGTCAAAGACGGCGATCAAGATGTCCAACCGAATGGTGCGCAAAACCGGGAACAAAGGCTCCGAAATGTATTTTTATGTGAATGATCCGCGAAAGCTGGAAAGCTGGTCGCCGAAAATCCGCCGGGTCGAGAGCGTCCCCTTTTTTGGAGAATTGCGGAAGGATAAACGCTTCAAGCTGTCCACAAAGATGACCATATGGGGGCTGGAAAAGCTGAAAATGGGCTGTCTCATCAGTGTTCAGTGGGGAGCAGCGGAATGAAAATAATGCTCGATCCCCGCGTAAAGCTGCTGATTCTCGTACTGATTAACGTCGTGGTGTTCGTGTCGCCGGATTTACATACGGAGTGGCTGTGCATGGGAATGATTGCGGTTGTGCTGGCGCTGACGGGGTGTTGGCGGCAGCTTCTGCGCGGGCTGCTCGTTTACGCTGTGATGATGGGCGTTTTGTACCTCTGCGGTCTGTCTGCCAACTTCCTCACGGCGTTTGTCAGCATGACGCTTATCTGCTTTCGGAAAATCATGCCCACCGTCTTTTTCGCTTCCGGGCTGATGGCGACGACGACGGTGGGCGATTTGGTTTCGGCGATGCAAAAATTGCGTATTCCGAAAGTGGTTGTCATTCCGTTCACGGTAACGCTGCGGTTTTTCCCCACGGCAAGGGAAGAATTCGCCGCAATCCGGGATGCCGCGCGGTTGCGGGGACTGCGTTTTTCTATGGAGCGGACGCTTGTTCCCATGATGCTGCGCTGCGCGAGCATCGCGGAGGAACTGTCCGCCGCGTCGGTAACGCGGGGGATTGAAAGCGCGGGAAAGAGAACGTCTATGCGGGAACTGCGGCTCCACACTTTGGATTTCGGCGTGGCTGCTGTTTTTACCGTGCTTGCCGCTTTTTCCGTGATGGGAGGCATTCCGATTCTATATGATTAAAATCGAAAACGCCACATTCCGTTACGGCGAAACCCGAGAGCAATGCCTGCGCGGCGTTTCCCTGCGTATCAGACGAGGCGAGTGTGTCCTGCTGTGCGGAGAAAGCGGCTGCGGAAAGACCACCGTCACGCGTTTGGTCAACGGGCTGATTCCCCACTTCTACGAGGGAGAGTTCAGCGGCAAAGTGACTGTGGCGGGGCGTGATGTGGCGGAAACCACGCCTGACGCGCTGGCGGGGACGGTCGGTTCTGTGTTCCAGAACCCACGCAGCCAGTTTTTCAACCTCGACACCACCGGGGAACTCGCATTCGGATGTGAGAATCTCGGTCTGCCACCCGCCGAAATACGCGAACGCGTGAAATCCACCGCCGCCGCGCTCGGCATTGAGCGACTGCTCGACCGCGACATCTTTGCCCTTTCCGGCGGCGAAAAACAACTTATCGCCATCGCGTCGGCGTATGCGCTCTCCCCGGAGATATTCGTTTTCGACGAGCCGTCGTCCAATCTGGATTGGAACGCTGTGGGGGAGCTTGCACGGCTGATGTTACGGTTGAAAAAAACCGGAAAGACCCTGCTCATCGCGGAACACCGCCTTTATTGGCTGGCGGGACTCATCGACCGAGTGGTTTATATGAAAGCCGGACGAATAGAGAGCGACCGGAGCGCGGCAGAATTTCTCGCCCTGCCGGAGCGCAAGCGGACGGATTTGGGATTGCGCGCGCTGAATCCCGACGCGCTCAGACCTGCGGCGAAATTGCCGGAGCGCCAAAGCCCGGTTCTGCAGGTTTCGGGCTTGTCCGCTCACTACAAACGCGGTAAGGCTGTCCTGCGGGGCATCTCGTTTGAATCCTCTCCCGGAGAGGCAATTGCCATACTCGGCGGAAACGGCGCGGGCAAGACCACGCTGGCGCGGGTACTGTGCGGCTTGCATAAAAAAGCCTCCGGCGCAATCGCGCTGAACGGGGTGAAGCTGTCCGCCGGAGCGAGGGCTGGGCCGTTCTACCTCGTCATGCAGGAATCCGGCTATCAGTTGTTCACCGACAGCGTGGAAAACGAGTTGCTGCTCTCCAAAAACAGGCGCAGCCGCCCCACGCCTGAAAAAGCGGAGGCGATTCTGGAATCACTGTCCCTTGCGGAGTTCCGGGAGCGCCACCCCATGAGCCTTTCAGGCGGGCAGAAACAGCGGACGGCCATCGGCACGGCGATGGCGCATCACGCGCGGGTTCTCATCTTCGACGAGCCGACCAGCGGATTGGACTACGGGAATATGCGGCTGGTGGTCACGGTGATCGAACAGCTTCGCGCCGAGGGCAAGACGGTCTTTCTCATCACCCACGACTATGAGCTTCTGCTTGCCGCCTGCACGCGGGCGTTGCTTTTGGAGAATGGCGAGATAAAAAGCGACTTCCTCATGATGGAGGAAAACATCGGCAAAGTGAAGGAGATTTTTACGTGAATACAAACAGACTAAGAGCGAAAGACCTGATAACTACCGGTATTTTCACGCTGTTGTTCTTTGTGGTGGTGACCGTTTTCGCCATGCTGCTCAGCGGGATACCGATGATGCAGCCGTTCATCGTATGCGCGGACGCGATTGTCGGCGGCGTCATCTTTCTGTATCTCGTGACAAAGGTGCGCAAATTCGGCGCGGTTGCGATTATGAGCGGCCTTGTCGGGCTGATCATGTGCCTCGCGGGGCATTTCTGGCCGTGTATCGTCTTCGGAGCCGTTTTCGGGCTACTGGCGGACTTCCTCTGCTCGCGCGGCGGATATAAAAGGCTCGGCTGGAACACGGCGGGGTATGCCGCGATGATACTCGGCCTCGCGCTGGACGGCTATTCGCCCATGCTGTTCTTTGAGGACGCGTTTCGGCAAAGCCGGCTCGACATGGGCATGAGCGAGGGGATCATACAACAGATACTCGACGTTATTCACGGCCCGATGATTATCGCCGCATTCGCAGGAGCGCTCGTCTGCTCCGTCATAGGCGCCTTTATCGGAAAGGCGCTGCTGAAAAAACATTTTGAAAAGGCGGGTATTCTTTCATGAACACAAACAAACTCAAAGCCAAAGACCTCATCACCATCGCGATTTTCACCGTCGTGTTTTCGCTGATTCTCTTTGTGATATCCATGACCATCGGCATGATACCGGTAGCGTACCCGTTCCTTATGGCGGCTGCGTCCGTTCCCGGCGGCATCGTATGGGCGTATATGCGGGTAAAAGTCCCCAAACGTTTCACCATTCTCATACAGTGTGTCGTGATGGCGCTGTTGTTTTTGATTCTTGGCGTTGGCTGGTTTGGCGCCGTAGGTTTGCTTGCCGGCGGTGTTTTGGCTGAATTTATCACGAGCGCGGGAGGGTACAGAAGATTTTCCATGAACACGGTGGGCTACGCCGTTGTCGCCTTCTGCATTCACTGCGGAATGTTCCTGATCATGCTTTTAGCGCGCGATTATTATTATGACTATTGCGTAAGTAACGGCATGACTGTGGAATGGACGGAGATTATCCTGAATTTCATGAGCTGGCCGGTGATGCTCTTGACCGGAGTGTTGGCGATTGTGGGCGCGGTGATTGGGATGCTGCTGGGCAGGGCGTTTTTGAAAAAGCATTTTGTAAAAGCGGGGATAATTTAAGGAGAGAGTGAAATGTTCAGGAATTTTTTGAAAAACTGCCGTAAACCGCACGGGCGCATAGGGCGGTTTGTCGTAAAGGCTATGAATATCGGACATTCGAGTATCAGCGAATGGGGGCTTTCGCACCTGAGCGCGGCGGAATACAGAAATATTCTGGATATCGGCTGCGGCGGAGGCGCGAATATTGAAAGGCTTTTGAAAAGATATGCGTCAAGCCGAGTTGACGGCATTGATTACTCGGAGGTGAGCGTTGAAATCAGCCGCCGGAAGAACGCCCGTATGCTGGGGAAACGCTGCGCGATTCGTCAGGGAGATGTGAGCGCCCTGCCGTATGACAATGAGGTCTTTGACATGGTCACCGCCTTTGAAACGGTTTACTTTTGGCCTGACATCCAGAACGCGATACGCGAGGTGCGGCGCGTGCTTCGCGCTGGCGGTCTATTTCTTATCTGCAACGACGCAAGCGACCCTACTGACGATACATGGACGAGCAGGATCGAAGGTATGCGCGTATACGGCAAGGAGGAGTTAACGGATATGCTGTCGAATAGCGGGTTTTCGGATATTCGCTGTGATATAAATGAAAAAGGCTGGCTTTGCGTCACCGCGGCGGCGGTTGACGGGAAAGGAGAAGCATGAAAGAATACTTTCGCGTACTGTCCTACGCGGGCGACAAAAAGCCGCTCATGACCAGGGCCACCGTTTTTTTGACGCTTTCGGTGCTGTTTTCGGTCGCGCCGTTCTTCATCGTCAG
>JAISDM010000042.1 GCA_031264885.1 Peptococcaceae bacterium
ACAGCTGCGTTATCTGGCAAGGCGGCTGGAGATGACACTGGATGAGATAAGCGCGCTGCCGCCGGACGCGGCGGCGGGATTCACCGTCAACGACGGCTGCGTCGTCTTCATTGAGCTGGATTCCCTGGAATTATTGAATGAAGGCGCGGCGCCCGCACAAGTGGCCGGCGCGGTCAACGACGCGATCGCGGTTCGCCTGAACATGATCCTGAACGACAAAACCGCGCCGGCGAAGGACACCACGGTTTTGATCGGAGGCGTCGCGAAAAACGCTGCCGTAGTCAACGCGCTCAAGGCAAGATCCGGGATCGGCTTCGTGATTCCCGCGGACGCCGAATATGGATGTGCGCTCGGATGCGCGCTGGACGCCATCTAATCCCTGTGTTTCTTCTCCATGATTCCAGAGAGGAGAAGTCTTATGGACATCATGCAAATCAAATGCTTCGAGGCTGTACTCAATACAGGTAATTTCACGGAAGCCGGCGAAATCCTGTATCTCTCACAATCCGCGGTATCAAAAAAAATCAACGCTCTGGAACAAGAAATGGGAGTGAGTCTGTTAATCCGAAACGGCAAACGATTTACCGTTTCTCCGGCCGGACGGATGCTGATGTCTGATTTCGTTGAAATACTTGAGTCTTATCACCGCCTGATGATGAAATTGGACAAGATAAAACTGGATAATCACGCCACAAGTCAGCCTTGTCTCAGCATTGTAGGCGTCCCTCTGATGGTACGCTACAATATTATTTCATATGTGGATCAATTTACAAAGTTACATCCCGAAATTCAAACCAGAATTGAAGAGGCCGACGCGCCTCGCGTCTTGAATCTTCTTAAATACGGCGACTATGATCTGGCTTTTTGCGCCGATATCAACCTGGATCACAAACACTATAATGTACAGTCGCTGCAATCGGAGCGTTTCATGATTGGCGTTTCAAGAAAAAACTCACTTGCCGCGCGCGGCTCCGTCAAATTGAAAGAACTCGAACACCACCGCTTCATTTTGAACCGAAGCGAGTCCATGCTCGACTCCATATGTATCGACGCTTGCATGGCATCGGGTTTTACCCCGGATGTCGCGCTTTACACATCAAGACCCGAGGTCGCGTTTGAATATCTGCGATACTATCCCGATTGCGCGTACATCGGTTTGAAAACGACGCTTGAGACTGAACCGGCCGTCTTTCATAGAGCCATCCGTCTGGAAGATTCCCCTGTCTTTAATCTGGTTCTGGCGTGGAGAAAGGACAAACCGATCCATATGTTTACCCGTCTGTTCCTTCAATGGCTCGTGAAGAACTTCAATATACCGTGCGCGCAGGCTGTTCATAATTAAGCGGCATTTTAGCAGTTTAGCGAAACATGCCTGAGCAGGCATGAGCATATCCGAATTAAAGGCGGCAGAATGCCGCCCCTACATACGCATCATCCACGGTACCGCAGGGGCGGGCAGCCGCCCCGTCAAATCTCGCAAAACGTCATCCTCTGCCGTTGGCCCGCGATGTCTATGTCGAACACCGTGACGCCGTTGCCGCCGTCGGAACGCTCGACGCTCACGTTCTCCCCGGCAAAGTAATTGCGCACAAACTCGTCGAGCGCATCATCGTCGAACTTGCGTTCCTCTATAAATACGTCGCGCATCTGGTTCCCGGAGCATTGGTTAAAAATTTCACGGGTTAATTCGTATTCACGCAGCATTTGTACCGTCCCCCTACCTCAAATATTGGTTTACGCGCCGATAAACCCCCATCACACTATGCCTCGCCGGCGCGCCAAGGCTCTACAGGACTTGCGCGGCTTATTCCCGCGCAAGTCCCTGTTTTTTGCCGGCGGCGGTCAGGATTTCGACCGCGCCGCCGTCAACCGTTACCGCCTGGTTGTTGCTGATCGGCCGCAAATCATATGTGCCCGAGCATTCTGTGAGAATCTTTTTGACAGCCCTTTTGAACGGAAAGTTGGCGGCGTGCGGCACGACGCAAAAATCAACGACCGCCAGCGCGGAGAAATCCCCGTTCAGATCAGGCGCGGCGGCCGGACTGTCCATATGCTTCACATAACCGATGTTCTCCGAGAGTATCATCGAGCCGGCGGAAGCCCCAATGTATAACTTGCCCTTGCGGACATGCTCAACTATAAGCTTATCCGCGCCGGAGCGTTTCAGTTCCCGCAACAGGAAAAAGGTGTTTCCGCCCCCGACGAAAACATAATCCGCCGCGGCTATTCTTTCTGCCGTTTCGCCATACGCCGTTTCCGACACGTCCAGCTCGTCAACGACCATTCCAAGCCTGGCGAGCGCTTTCTTATCACTGCCGACATAGAAGGCCATTTTCTCCGGTTTTGACGCCGTCGGAATAAAAACCGCCGTTTTGCCGGCGCAAGTATTCCCGGTAAAAGCGTCAAACAGACCCGCCGCGCCTGAAAAAAACGACGATAAAAACAGCTTCATTTTGTGTCGGGATATCTTTTCAGACCCACAATATCCACTCCTTTATAAAAATTACTATACTACAAATAACCGGGAAATTCAATGGAAACCGCGCGTCCGTCAAGGACGGGCGGCAGAATGCCGCCCCTACGGATGCATCATTCACGGTACCGTAGGGGCGGCATTCTGACGCCCCCTGCAAGCGATCGTTGACATTAAATTGTATCAGCGTATAATATACTCAACGGCGCAAAGAAACCCGCCCACTGTATTCCCGAGGAGTTGAATGAACCGTTGACCATCATTGACGCTTTTGACAACAATACTGAGGCGGTCATAAACCCGGCGCATATCGCGCCGCCGGTTGACGGCTTCCCGACGATTGCCGTCGTCGCTTTCAGCGAGCGGATGATTGCCGCGCTGCGTGAACATTATGAGCCTGTGCTGATCAACAAAATGATTGCGGGCGTCACCGTGCCCGTCTATAAAATCAACCGCAAAGGCCGGGATATGGCTGTTTACTGTTCGACCATCGGCGGCCCGGCTGCCGCGGGGCTGATGGAAGAAATGATTTCAAAGGGCTGCAAGAGGTTTGTTTTCTTCGGCTCATGCGGAGTTCTGAACCGTGAATTAGCCGCCAAATCGCTCATTGTACCCACTGCCGCCTATCGGGATGAGGGCACAAGTTATCATTACGCGCCGCCGGGCGAATACATAGACGTCGTAACGGCGCCGAAGCTCGCCGCGATACTTTCTGAACTGAACCTCCCGTATGCCTGTGGCAAAACATGGACGACCGACGCAATCTACCGCGAAACGCGCGGAAATATGGAAAAGCGGAAAAACGACGGCTGTGTCACGGTGGAGATGGAATGCGCGTCGGTTATGTCGGTCGCGCGGTTTAGAAACGTCGAAGCGTACCAATACTTCTACGCCGCCGACTGTTTGGACGAAGCGGAATGGGATATCCGGACACTTGGCAGCCTGACACGGGACGCTTATGAGAAGTTTTTGCGCGTCGCGCTGGAAATCGCCGCGCGGATATAATTTTATAAGGAGTGAAACAACGATGGAGAAATCTTTGGTCTTGAGCGTTTCGGCGCAGGCCGGCTGTTACCGCCATATTCAAATAAGCGAGAACGCGACGCTGTACGAACTGCATAGGGAAATACTGGATTCGGTTAACTTTGACGA